>JBBIRL010000014.1:0-17269 GCA_037441825.1 Dehalococcoidia bacterium
AGCATCCCTTCCCAAAGCCTTTGGCCTTTCATGCTTAGGACCAGCCTGGAGAAGCCGTCCCTGAAGCTTGGCTTAAAGCGCTCCTCAGGTGGCAACTTCCGCCTGCGGTAGAGAGCCAACGCGGCCATAATCAGGATGAAACACAGTATGGAGAGGACTATGGATTCCAGCCGGATGCCCCATGGAGTGTAATTCAGAATCAGCCCTATGAGAGGAACTACAGCGATACTCAGAGCAAAGCTAAGAGCAAGGCGTTCAATATTGTCGAGGTTGTTTTTCTTTGGGAACAGCGCTGCGATGAGCGCATATCCGGGGAAGAAGATAACAAATAGCAATCCCAGAATGCTCCGTAGCAGTCCGGCGGATAGCAGGGCTAGGGGAACCAGCACCAGTGAAGAGACGATTATAATCAGGAGATCCATAATACTCTCCCATATTAGTCGCTGGCGGCTCCGCCTGAGGAAAACAACCTTTGTACGTCTAAATGAATCCTGCTCCGCCAGTAACTAGGCTTTTAGTTGTAATCATTCCATATCAATATCAGATAACTAATTCTTGATTTTGGGGCTTTCGTTTCTCGAATAGTATATGCCATCCCAATCGTAGCTCAACAATACCCTTTTGGGTAATCTTTTGAATGAAAACGGGCCGACTATAACGGGGATATGGTCATATTTGCCTAACTCGAAGGGGTTACTCCTAAAGGTCTATTTGGAGCTTCAAATACATATATGGGAATACCGGAGGGCCGCTGATTTGCTGCCAAACCTATTGATTCTGGCCTTAGACAGACGATCATTCTACCCTGTGAGGTAGGATGGGATTTCCCAACTTGCTCGGTGATAACCCTTTGGGGGTAACAGAAAATGGCACTAACAGGGGTTGCGGGCACCTATGGTTACTGTGGTACTTTTAAAAGAGGCCAACGCTAAGACAAGGTTGCATGGATATATGCTTAGGCTAATCCCATCAACTTAGCAGTAAATTGGTGCTGGCTCTAGGGCTAGCGAGGTAGTTTGAGAAGCGATTTACCTCGTTGTTTCAGAATTTAAGACCGATCTCCCACTTGCTATCCCTAATTTATTTGTTAAAAAGCACGCACACAATATCACCGTCCTGGACTTCATATTCACGACTTTCGACACGGTGACGTCCTGCTTTAGCCACGGCTGCCTCACTACCGAGTTCAATCAAGTCCTCGTAGCTAATAACCTCCATTCTGACGAATCCCTTCTGCATGTCCGAATGAATCTTCCCGGCAGCTACCGGGGCTTTGTCACCCCTTCGGCAAGTCCAGGCACGCACTTCATCTTCTCCGGTTGTAAAGAAGGTCACTAACCCGAGCATCCGGTACGCCGCGTGTACGAGCCGCTCCATAGAGGACTCTCCCATCCCCAGCTCAGTCAAAAAAGCTCCCCGTTCATCAGGCTCGAGCTGACTGATATCGGCTTCATCCCTGCCGCAGACAACTATCATTTCCGTATGCTCGGCATCGGCAATGCGCCTCAACGCAGCTACATGCTTGTTGGCGGCGTCCTGGGTAGACTTGATGTTGCCCACGTAGAGTACGGGCTTTAAGGAGACGAGGTTGCAATCACGGACACTGGCTAGCTCCCTGGCGTCAAGATTGTGCTTGCGTGCCGGAACGCCCTGCTGAATGCCGGAGAGTACCTTCTCACAATCTGCAGCTTCTCGAATAGCGTCTTTATCTCCGGCCCGCAACTTTTTTGCCAGGCGGTTTATCTTGTTTGCAAGAGTCACACTGTCTGCGGCCATCAATTCCAGGTCAACCGTGTCGACATCCCGTACAGGGTCTATTGTCTCATACTCGAAGGGGACATTGCCATCCTCGAAACAACGTATTACGTGCAGCAACGCTTCGACATTCTTCACATGGCCGAGCAAGCGAAAGCCATGTCCGTCAGACTGAGGACGAACCGTAAGACCTGGGATATCAACTATCTCGAGTGTAGTTGGCACTACCTTACGCGGGTGGTACATCTGTGCCAGCCTCTCAAGACGCCGGTCAGGCACATTAATCACCAGCCGATTCATCTCGGAGCCACCATAACTTGATACTCTGGTAGCAGTTACTGCATTGAAAATGACTGTCTTCCCACAGGAGGCCAAGCCTATCAAACCGCAGCTCAAACCCATATTAATTTCTTTCTCCCGAGCGCATGCGCAAGGGCGCTGTTATTTTTCATGGAAACGATTGGACTCGTGAGGGAGGGCATCAGATAAGAGCATTAAACGAGGTTTCCATATCGTAAGGCCATTTAAACTATTATATTAAATAGAATGCTTACCTACAATAGCGGCCGAAATCTGGCTCTTCACTGTTTTGTGTGAAAATTGGGTAGTTGAAGGCATCCGCTGACCTCTGTTCGACCACATGGCCCGCTTGTGCACCCTGCGGTAAGCTGGTAAAATCTTCACTGGAAGGAACTGGGGAGTTAAAAAGAAAAACGAATACCATCTCAAAAGTCCTGCCTGTTGGTCACCCCAGCTCTACCAAAATAACCTGAGAAGGGCTCCCGACGTTTTCAACCATTCTCCGGCTCGGCGCTTGCAAGACTCATTTCTGCTCAAGATTTATGCCCATAACGTTTGATAGGAGGGCCTAGTCTGATGAGGCTACAGAGTAAGGTTGCCATAGTAACTGGCTCTACTAAGGGGATCGGCCGGGCTGTCGCTATAGGCTACGCTGAGGAAGGGGCCACCGTTATTGTGTGCGGCCGCTCCGAGGACCTGGCGCAGAGCCTTGCCGAGGAATTGACTAAGAAAGGCAAGAAAGCGGTTGCTCTGAGGCTGGATGTAACCAGTGTTGACAGCGTCAACCAGGTAGTTAATCAGGTAGCAAAGCAATTTGGCAGAATAGATATACTGGTTAACAATGCCGGCATCAGCCCGATTTGGAAGCGGGCAGAGGAAACAGGCAAGGAAGCCTGGGATCAGATTATCGCCACCAATCTTACGGGGGCCTTCCTCTGCGCTCAGGCTGTGGGCAAGGTAATGATCAAGCAGAAAAGCGGCAAAATCATCAACATGACCTCGGTCGGCGGAGAGGTAGCCCTGCCTCGACTGGTCGCCTATTGTGCCAGCAAAGCAGGCATCATATCGTTGACTCAGGTGCTGGCTGCCGAGTGGGCTCAGCACAACATACTGGTGAATGCCATAGGCCCTTCCTATGTAGAGACCGAGTTCACCGCCGGTTTGAGAGGAAATGAGCGGATATACGATGACCTTAAGAACAAGAACCTTCTGAAAAGATTCGCTCAGCCGGAGGAGGTTGTGGGCGCTGCTGTTTTCCTGGCCTCCGATGAGTCGAATTACATAACCGGCCAAACCATATTCGTGGATGGCGGCTGGCTGTGCGTTTAGGTTTTTATAAATAAAGTAGGAGGGCTCACTAGATGGAAATAAAAAAGGTAGCTGTACTGGGTGCAGGAATTATGGGCGCAGGCATCGCTCAGGTAGCGGCTCAGGCTGGCTTGCAGGTTAAGATGAGAGATATCGATGAGAAGTTCCTTGACAAAGGCATGACCGCTATCAAGCAGAGCCTGGGGCGCATTGTGAAGAAGGAGAAAATGACGCAGGCAGAGGCGGATGCCGCAGTGGCTCGCATTAAATGCGCCACGGATTTGCTGGAAGCGGTGAAGGATGTGGAGGTGGTTATTGAGGCTATACCCGAGAATATGGCCTTGAAAAAGGAAACCTATGCCAAGATAGACAAGGCCTGTCCTCCTAACGTTATCTTTGCCTCCAATACCTCGGGGTTGAGCATTACGGATATGGCGTCTGCCACGCAAAGGGCTGACAGGTTTGCTGGAATGCATTTCTTCAATCCGGTTCCCATGATGCAGCTTGTGGAGATTGTCAGGGGCTACAGTACCAGCGATGAGACTGTGAAGATAATAGAGCAGTTGGCAGCCAGGATGGGGAAGACCGCGCTCATCGCTAAAGACACGCCCGGTTTTGTCACCACCCGGCTTATCGGAGTGCTGCAGAACGAGGCTATACATGCCTACTCTGAAGGCATAGCCAGCGCTAAGGACATTGACAAGAGCATGAAGCTGGGCATGAATCATCCTATGGGCCCGTTGGAGCTGGCAGATTTCGTCGGGCTTGATACTGTCCTGTTTGTAATGGATAACCTGTATAAGGAATATGGAGACCCCAAATACCGGCCGCCGATATTGCTGAGGCAGATGGTCCGGGCCGGGCATCTGGGCAAGAAGACCGGCAAAGGCTTTTACGACTACACCGAAAAGAAGTAGCCTTTATTTCATATGCAAATTGTAGGTGCGCATGGCATGCGCCCTAATCCTGCTTCAATCTCTCCCCCCTTTTCTAAAGGGGGCTGAAGAAGAAATAGCCTTAGCAGTGCTGATTTGAATTTGGGATCTGAAGGGTTTATTCTGTATCTATAGGGGAGAGGAAAGGAAGGGAACTAGAGATGGCGATGAAGTCCGGTAAAGAGTATATAGAGAGTCTCAGGAAGCTGAAGCCGCGAGTATATGTCTTTGGGGAAAGGGTGAAAAATGTAGTTGATTACCCGCTGTTCCAACCTCATATAATCGCAGCGGCTATGACCTACGAGCTGGCTAAACATCCCGAGTTTGAGAAGGAGATGACTGCCACCTCCAATCTGACCGGGGAGAAGATTAACAGGTTCACCAATGTCCACCACAGCATAGATGACCTGGTCAACAAGGTGAAGATGATGCGGCTGTTGGGGCAAAAGACCGCCACCTGTTTCCAGAGGTGCGTGGGACTCGATGGCCTCAATGCTACCTACATAACCACCTACGATATAGATAAGAAATATGGGACGAAGTACCACGAACGGTTCAAGAAATACCTTAAATATGTCCAGGACAATGACTTGATGCTGGCTGGGGCTATGTCGGACCCCAAGGGAGATAGGAGCTTGAGGCCGCATCAGCAGCAGGACCCCGATGTGTATGTACACGTTGTAGAGAACAGGGATGACGGCATAGTGGTGCGGGGTGCCAAGGCTCACATCACTGGCACGGTCAATGCCCACGAGATAATAGCTATGCCTACCAGGGCTATGGGAGTTGAGGATAAGGATTACGCAGTCTGCTTCGCGGTGCCGGTTGATGCCAAAGGCATCACGCTGATCTTTGGCCGACAGACCAACGATACCAGAAGGCTCGATGGTGAGATTGACCCCGGCAATGCCAAGTACGGCATCGTGGGCGGCGAGGCTCTGATAATCTTCGATAACGTCTTTGTGCCCTGGGACAGGGTCTTCATGTGCGGCGAATACGATTTCACAGGCCAGCTCGTGGAGACCTTCGCTGGCTTCCACCGCAGCAATTACGGAGGCTGCAAGGTCGGGCTCGCCGATGTGGTGACGGGCGCCGCTTACTGGATGGCCGAGAACAATGGAGTAGAGAAGTCCCCCTATATCAAAGATTTGCTGGCTGAGATGACTAGCATGGCGGAGACCTGCTGGTCGTGCTCTCTGGCGTGCTCATACCAGGGCAGCAAGACGAACTCAGGGGCGTACACCATCAATCCGCTTCTGGCCAACGTGGTCAAACTTAACATAACAAAGTTAACCTATGAGTGGATGCGCCTGGCGCAGGATATTGCCGGGGGCTTGATCATAACCATGCCTTCCGAGAAAGACTTCAGAAATCCCGAGATCGGCAAGTACATAGACAAGTACCTGGTGGGCAAGGCGGGCACGCCCACCGAGCACCGGATGAAGATGCTCAGGCTTATCGAGAATATGGCGGTAGGGGCCGGTCTCCCCGAGGCGCTGCACGGCGCTGGTTCTCCTCAGGCACAGAAGATGATGATACAGAGGCGGGCCAACTTCGAAGGCAAAAAAGAGCTTGCCGAGACCATCGTGAGCATCAAGCCGGACAAATACTTCAAGGACATCACGGGCAAGAGCGAAGCGGAGTACTTCAAAGAGCTCAGGGAATCGCAACCTAAGTGCGACTAGTACCTAATTGCGCAAGAAAGCGTAATAAACGAGATTCTTCGCTGACGCTCAGAATGACAACTAAGAACTGTCACCCTGAGCGTAGCGAAGGGTCTCGTAACCCTTCGTTAGCATTGCGATGATTATCGCAACTAAGGACTAGTCTGGCCATTAGACAATTGCGCAGTTGTAGGGGCTGAGTACTTTCAGCCCCTTCGTTTTAACTGCTTGCTGTGGAAGTCATCATACGGATTGGGTAGATTGGGGCACCCGCTCCAATCGTCTTGGGGGTATGTAGAGTCGCGACGAGTAATTCGTTGCCGCATGAGTGGCAACGCTACAGTGGGTGCCCATAAGCGCAACTTATGCTAGAATAGCTTCGAAAGCCCCCATGCTTAACATCGCGGATGGGGATTTACTGGAGGTGCTGACACAGGGGCTGACGCACTCTTTGAGAGCTGTTTGCTGCCATCCTGGAGCGTGTACGCAGGTTGCGCTTTGCGCTTGGCTAGTGGTTCCCGTTAGGCGGCGGTGGAGGGACAAAGAGGGATAGTATTGCCTGTTAGCATGTTGGAGGACCGGTAAAGGCTCCGGGGGATCCAGTTTGTTGGGCAGTGAGATGGGCATGGAGTTGGTTGCGGGTCGGTTGCAGGGGTGTGGGTGGCTTGACATCCAGGGAAACAGAGGTCTATCATCGTTCCACAGGATGACGGGTCCAGGTCACGCCGCCGCCCTCAGTTGATATGGGAAATTCCGGTTCAAGTGACGGTGAAATAATCGGTGGAGATGGAAGCTATGGGAGACTTAGCACTTTCCGGCGTTAAAGTACTCGATTTGAGCTGGTATATCGCCGGGCCTTACTGCACCAAGCTGCTGGCTGATTACGGTGCTGATGTAATAAAGGTAGAAAAACCCGGCGAGGGAGACCCCGCAAGGAAAATCGGGCCGTTTTTCCAGGATGAGCCTCATCTTGAAAAGAGCGGCCTTTTTCTTCATCTCAACACCAATAAACTAGGCATTACGCTCAATATTAAGTCCACCGAAGGAAGGAAAATACTCAAGGAACTGGTGAAAAAGGTGGACATTGTCGTGGAGAGCTTCAGCCCGCGTGTTATGCCCGGCCTGGGGCTCGATTATAAAACACTGGAGAAGATTAATCCGAAGATAGTCATGACATCTATTTCTAACTTCGGGCAGACAGGTCCTTACCGCGATTTCAAAGCATCTGAGATAGTTGAGTATGCCATGGGTGGCGAGATGTACTCGTCAGGCATAGCAGGACGCGAGCCGCTGAAGCTGGGGGGGAATGTGGGGCAGTATCAGGCAGGGACGATGGCGGCGGTAGCCACTCTGGGGGCCTTCTACGGCACCGACTTTCAGGGTGAGGGGCAGCATATAGACATCTCGATTATGGAGACCGAGGCAGGTGATGCCGACAGGAGGAGCACTCATGTCATGGGTTACCTTGCCGCAGGCGTAATCACAAACCGGTGGGTTCCGCCTCGAGAAGCAGCAAGGATAATGATTATGCCTTCAGGTGTGTATCCCTGCAAGGATGGCTTCATAAATACACTTAGCATGCCCACGTGGTTCCCCAGATATATCAAGGCGCTGGGTATGCCCGGACTGAAGGACGACCCCCGGTTCCAGAACGTCTACAACGGCGAGACTGCTCCGGAGTTCGACGCTATCTGGTATAACTGGCTCGCTGACCATACCAAGCAGGAGGTTTTCGAGGCCTGCTTGGAAGCTAAGATCGCCAGCGCGCCGTTGAACAATGCCGAGGATGTGGTGAACTATTCACATCTCAAAGACAGGGAATACTTCACCGAAATCGAACATCCCGCAACTGGCAGGATTATATACACGGGAGCGCCCTTCAAGATGTCAGAGAGCCCGTGGCAACTGAGGAGTTCCGCTCCTCTTCTGGGTCAGCATAATGATGAGGTATATACAAAAATACTGGGATACCATAAAAAGGACCTGGCTAAACTCAAGGAGAGCGGGGTTATTTAATGGCGGTCAGGAGAAGAGCAGAAATGGGTAGATTACCGTTAGATGGTGTTAGAATCGTAGGCACGCCGGTGGTCATCGCGGGTCCTTTTGCGACCATGCTGCTGGCGGATATGGGGGCCGAGGTTATCCTGTCGGAGTCAATCCAGCACTTCCCTCCTGTTACACGAGGGGCATTCCCCAGACCGCCCCAGTTCATCGTGCCGACCACGGGCGGGGGAATGATAGGGGGCGCAGGCGGGCTTTCGACCTATTACGACCACTGGGCAGGAAGCAGGCCCTGGGATCGCTATGTAATGTTCAATAATTTGGGACGGAACAAGCTAAGCTGTTGTATCGATCTCACCAGACCTCGGGGAGTAGATGTATTCAAGAGGTTGATAAAGAAAAGCGATGTGTTTCTGGAGAGCAACCGCCCGGGCTCGATGGATAAACTGGGCATAACCTATGAGTCACTTAGAGAGGTGAAGCCGGATATCATCCACATCAATATGCCTGCGCTTGGCTGCACCGGGCGGCACAGTCAGGGTGCTTTATTTGGTGCTCAGCTTCAGGCTTTAGCGGGACATACCTGGCTCACACGCTATCCTGACCTCGATTACACTACCACTCAGTCATTCATATTTCATGCCGATGCTTGCGCGGGTGCAACTGCGGCCTTCGCTGTGCTGTGCGCCCTGCAGTACCGCAAACGCACTGGTAAGGGCCAGCACATAGACTTATCTCAGCTCGAAACAGTGATTCCTCATTTGGGCGAAGCGATTATGGAGTACACTATGAACCATCGTGTGCAGGACCCCCTGGGCAATCGCGATGCTAATATGGCTCCCCAGGGGGTCTATCGCTGTCATGGCGATGACAGGTGGGTTGTGATTACTGTTGACTCCGACGAGGCATGGCAGGGGCTATGCCGTGGTATGGGCAATCCAGAGTGGGGCAAAGCGGAGCGATTCTCTACCGTGAAGGGACGCATGGAAAATCACGATGAGATAGATAGATATATTGAGGAATGGACCTCCCGCCACGACCACTACGAGGTGATGTGGATTTTACAGAAAGAGGGGGTAGCGGCAGGGCCGGTACTCGACGGGCGGGATGCCACCCATGATCCGCATCTGGCGTCCCGGGGGTTCTTTGAAGTAGTCAAACACGGGGAAACCGGCGTCCACCTTTATCCGGGTATTTCCTGGAAGATGAGCAAGACGCCTCTCGGGATACGGAAGGCTGCGCCGTGTCTGGGCGAGGACAATGATTATGTATTCAAAAAAGTAATAGGCATGTCCGATGCCGAGATTAAGGAACTGGAAAAAGAGCAGATAATAGGTGGGGATGAGTACGTAGAGGGGGCGAGCGCCTTTTAGTTAAGTCAAGTCGCAATAAGGCAGATTCTGTTTTAGAGATCTCTACAAGCTATGTGGAGCGTCAGAATCTTACAATGCGAATGTGCATGAGGCGATTCACCCGATTAACCGATGCTTTTTCAAAGAACTAGATAATCATGTGCTTGCTCTTGCACTCTACTTCATGCACTACTTCGGCGAATTCTTTATTAAATTCCTTTATCTCATCTTTGCGAGGCTTGCCTTCACGAAAGAAAATAGCTTGAGTGACTGCTAGCACAGCTCGAAGGATATTTTCTGCAAGGTGCTCAGGCGCATGGCCAAACAAAGTCTGGAAGCTGGCTTCCAAGCCTCCTGGAACTGGGGCCTCTCGTTCGTCTATGTCTCTATCCTCCGTCAAGAAAGATCGTAAGCGTTCGCCAGCGGTTCGTCAAGCCGCGAAAAGCTATTTAGATATCCCCAAACTATTGTTATTTCTTTTCTTTGAACGCACCATGTCTGAGCCGTAGGGGCACGGCATGCCGTGCCCCCATTTATACGACACTTTCCCCTTGACAATATTAGAACCTGTGTGCTAATATGCCTGTCACTCAAAAGGTTGTGGGTTCGAATCCCGTCACGGTAGCCACAGAATCTAAAGGCGATCGTACGATCGCTTTTGTAGCTTCAAGATAACAGAGCATGGGTTCAAAGTCTGAGAGTTGAGTTACCGAAGCGACCCCCCGTGCACCTTATAACCTCTAGAAGCCTGAAATGTGACAGCTCCAGCAGAGAATCTGGCAGTCTGAGACTGAATCTTTGTGTAGACCGCTTACGCTATTGGCTTCCCATTTGCCACGACCCTCTCTGCCCCTGTTTTCCCAAACCAATTTTCTGTAGCATCTGCCAGTGTGGTCGTGCTTCTTCGTGCACTCACACCTTCCACCCGCTCTTTCCCATGCTCCTTTAACTATGTCCACAGAGAACCCCATGTACTTACTCCTTGTGACCGATTCTGAAGACGCAACATTCTCAACCTCTAACAGCTAGAGTGCCTTACTCTTGCCAGTCACCACCTTCTGCCTGCGCCATGACTCCACATAAACGGGAAACTGTTTCTTGGCTCCGCACTTCTTGCAAACACCAAGACTTCTGTCATTAATTATCCAGTGATGGGCATTTTCGCTGCACTCGCCTTGATAAAGCGTTTCGGCCTTTGTATCCATCTTTCAGCTCACCCCACGAAAAATATCACTTGTTCTGTCCTGCTACTAAACACTATGCGTAGCTGTGCCTGAAGCAATGTCTGGTTTGTTTTGCCTTAGCTTGTGCCCGCATTTTGTCCTTTGCGTCCTATCCTCTTCGCTATCGCTGCCGTTGTCTCTGTTACAAGGGTTATTGGGTACAGCCCGACCGCAATCGGGAACGTGAAGGGATCCTGTGCCATCCGGCGCCATGTCTCAAGGTACTCCAAGTTCGCATCTGTGAGGCCCCTCCTGTGGTCACGCTTCTTGCGTTTCCTTGTGATGTGAATGTGGTCTGCCTGTTTCATGGTCATCCTCCATTTATTGTTGTCCACGTCACCAGTCTCACCATCGTTTTGCCTCGGTTATCAGCATGTAACTCACCGGAGGCTGTCCAGGTCATGTTGAGGATATTATAGTTGGTATAGTCCAGGTTATATGTCGTCAAGGCGACAGCAAGCGCATCCTCGTTGAAGTATAGTTGCAATCAGCCCTAAGTAGAAATGAATACGAGGAGCAGGAGAAATAATGCCCTACGAGAAGGTGTCCAAGATAGTCTGCTATGACTGTGTTAATCTTCATCATCTGGTAGCCGCATGTCCCAAATGTGATACTGGGGTCGTGGTCGCCACTTGCCCGGAGGACTACAATGGTATCACTGAGAGCTTGTGCAACGACTGCTTTGCGGCCATTGCCTTCTATGTCATAATAAAAGAGCGCAAAGCTTGGGTTCTATCAGAGCCTTTGGAGGTGGTGAACGCTCGTCAAAGAAAGGCAAGCCGCCCTGTAAGAGAGAAGGCTCCTGATTAACAAGCCTCATCTTGAGGACATTTTCGACTACTATTAGTCTGGGCTCTCTTATTGAGCAGATTGTGTGGCTCGTGCAACACACTCAATCGGTGAATCAGGCAAGTGGTGGAGCTAGGCTAGATCAACTCTCTGAACCCCGTGCAATTGCCTCGAGCCCATGCCGGTCAATGATCCGAATGTGCTTGGGTCCCGTCTCTATAAGCCCTCGCTTTTGCATGGAATCTAAGATCTCTGTCACCGTCTGGCGTACCGCCCCAATCGTGTCCCCGATCCCTTCATGGGTGATGTTGACTAACTCACCTGAAGCCGAATCAGTATAAGTAAGTAGAAAATGTGCTAGCCTCACTTCAACCGGGCTGTAAACTGCCTCCACGAAGCGTTCCTCAATGAGACGCAGGCGGTTGCCTACGATCTCCAGCATGCGTAGAGCAATATCAGGGCGCTGTTTTAGGAGCAGCAAAACGTCGTCTCGGGTGATCGTGCAGATAGAGCTATCTTCGGTAGTTTCGGCAAAATTACCTTGTATGGTTTGACCCAGCAGTCCCATCACACCAAAGACCGACCCCGGTAGAATTTGCCTTGTCACCAGGCGTTTGCCGCTTGCGGTAAGCCTGTATAGCTCCACACGTCCTTCCCTCAAGATGTACAACGTCTCACAGGGGTCTTCCGGTGTAAAGAGTATGGTCCCCGCCGGGCAGGTTTGTAGCTCCATGTCTTCAAAGAGAGTGCCCAATTCAGCCGACTTTATGCCCTGAAAGAGGTCTGCACCGTACAGAGAACTCCTCGCCTTGGGCGGTTTGCAGATGCGTTTGGAAGAAGACGGTTTAGGCCTTGAGCGAGACATTGTTTTCACCCCAGTGTTATATGGCTAATATATCATATAATATGGACTAATTTTTGTGTCGTCAAGGCGACAGCAATCAGGGCATCTTTGAAGTATAGTTGCACACTGTAAATTAATTTGAGAAGTCCGAGTGTGTTTGTTGGGGGAGGCTGCTCCTTATCTGCGAAGGTAGATAAAGGAGGAATTTAGATGACAATCAAACTTGGTGAAATTCAGGCTAAGATGTCGGCTAACGCCAGCAAAACAGATGATCTGAATGTTCATCTGAGGCTCCGCCGCTTAGATATACTGGAGCTTGTGCGGTTCAAGCCCGGGGAAGACCTGAAGAAGGGGGACATGATAAAAATCACCATCGAGAAGGTTGAGGTGCCTGCATCCCCTGCGAAAGCTGAGGCGCCTACATCTCAATAGCGAGGTGATGGTACAAATTAGGAGCAGTCTCCCCCCCATGCATCTTGGAACGGCAACACAAGGCAAAAGACTGTAGTGTTTGCAGTAATCCGCTGTTTCCCAGCGTGGGAACCTCAACAAATCGGAAGCGCTTCTGGTAGGGGCATTTGACGGTTTCGCAGAGCAAATGATGCCTAGAATTCCAGCGCTTATCGCTGTGGTCTCCACCTGGAATGCAAATACGATGCCGGGATAGATAGGAAGCAGGTGATGTACCGTGAATTGTGCAGTCTGTGGTAATCAGCTTTATGCATGTAGGACGGTTTTTCAGTGCTCTTGTGGGGTAATTACCCACGCTCAGTGTTGGGAAAAGCATATAGTGGCGTCACACAAACCGCCTTTCATGGTTGGGATCATGACCATGGAGGGTGAGTTCATTTCCAGGAGTGCTGAAGCGGAGCAAGACTCACACCTTGCAGAGAAAGCGCCGGTTACTGCTGAGAAGAAGTAGGGGTGAAGTAGTGGTTGATAATCGGAAGCTGCTCTTTGACTGCCAAGGTCTGCGAAGGAGGTGTTTAGGTGACGATAAAAGTTGGTGAAGTTCTGTCTAGGATGTCTGCTGATGCCAGGAAGGAAGATGAACTGATTGTTCGTCTGGGGGTCCGCGGCTTAAATGTGCTTGAGATAGTGGGTTTCAAGCCCTCGGAAGACTTAAAGAGAGGAGATAGATTAAAAATCACTATCGAGAAATTTTAGAAGCCTGCGTCCCTGATCGTCATGACCCCAGTGAGTCAGATCGATGTGACAAGTGCAACTGCTTGCCTGGGTGGCAACCCGATGAGAAGGAAGTTCAGATTAGGGCGAAGTCTTATCTGGAGGACCTCAGGAAGTTGTTGGACGATGAGCTAATGCTTTTAGACACCAAGGTAATGACGCGAGTGATTGCAGAGGGAAGACAGAGCTATTCAGATCACTATGGAGAACCTGACCCTGCACTGTTCGTTGCGGTCACAGGCGAAGTCAATAGAAGGTTCACAGCCGCCAGTTGGTTTTGGAGGCGTTGGCTCCAGCCATCATACGAGTACAAGAAATGGGTACAGCATAGACGGCAACAGGAGGAAATGGCTGATCAGCTTGCTAGGGAGGGGTGAAAGATGGGTGCAGAGAGAGAAACATTTCGTCGTGGCGAGTGCAAGGGCAAGGCTCGTTATTGGTTGCAACAGCGATGAGGGATGAAGATTGCCTTATTGTGAGTTGAAATGGGAAATCCCGGCTTATATAATTGAACAAGTTCGTAGTGAGGGTGGGACAATACGCGGACGATGGGGAAGCATTTCCTTCTGGACTTGAAGGAGTGCAACAAAGATCTGCTTGATGATTTGGATTTTATCAAGGATGTCATCCACACCGTAGCCAAGGATGCCGGCAATGCGGTGATTGGAGAGTCCTTCCACCGCTTCCTGCCCCAAGGGATAAGCGGCGTGGTATTGATTACTGTGGCTCATATCTGTATCCATACCTGGCCGGAATACGGCTATTCGGCGGTCGATGTTTTCACCTACGGCGACCTGTTCCAGCCGGAGGAGGCTGCCAGGTTGATTATGGAGAGGCTGGAGAGTAAAAATCCCTCCATTGTTGAGCTGAAAAGGGGGTTCTAGTTTGAAGGGAAATGCCCAGCGATTTAAGTTTACGCGACACTTTCTCCTTGACAACATTAGAACCCTTGTGCTAATATGCCAGTGACAATTTAGAGGCCTTGTGCAATCATTGTAGTGCTGACCGCTCTCTCTTCTAGTTTCAGCTCCCGTAAGTGCATCAGAACCTGACGACCTTAATAAGCTCTCCCTCCTTATCTTTGACTTTTTAACCCAGGGCTGGTTATTATCTAAGGCGATACGGCATTCTTGTGAACTAAGGGAAATAATTAAGAAGGTGAGCTATGAAAAAAGAAAAGGTCGCTTTATTCGGCGCTTCAGGCACTATGGGACACGAGGCTTTCAAAGAGCTGTGGGGTAAACGGAACAAGTACGACACAGTCGTGCTGCTGCGTCCTTCGGAGAAGAACAAAAATCTCATCCGCAAGTATGAGGAAGAAGCTGGGATCAAACCGATTCCCGGAAAAGGTGTGGCGGAAAGCGGTGGGTTCAAGATAGTCTGGGGTGACGCCGCAAACTACGCCGACGTCGAGGAAGCGATTCGGGGAGTTGACTGGGTACTCGATGCCATGGCTTTCATTTCACCTCAGGCGGATTACTATCCTGAATCAGCTAAAGCATGTAACACCGAGGGCATACAGAACATTGTCAAGGCAATTGAGGCGCAGCCTAACGGTGCTGAGCACATCAGATTAGTTTATACCGGTACCGTAGCAGAGACCGGGGACCGCCTGCAGAGTATCCACTGGGGGAGAGTGGGAGACCCTCTCAAACCATCAATCTTCGATTTTTATGCTGTGACCAAGATTGCCGGGGAAAGGGCTGTTCTGGATTCCAATATTAAGCATTGGGCATCCCTGCGCATGACCTATATCATGCCCATGGACTACGCAGAATTCACTAGTCTGATGGATCCTATTATGTTCCATCAGCCCATCGATTCTTTTATGGAGAACATTACCAGCCGCGATGCCGGATATGGCCTGGTTCGCTCTCTGGATATCCCAGATGATTCCGATTTCTGGCGCAGGGCATACAATATGGGCGGCGGCCCTAAAATGAGATGCGTTTGCTACGAGCTTATGAACAAGAGCTTTCAAATCAATGGATTATCCGGCATTGAATCTTGCGCAGAGCGGAAGTGGTTCGCCTTAAGAAACTTTCACATGCAATACTACGAAGATAGCCATTTACTCAATAAGTACTTGCATTACTGGAGATATTCGCTCGATGTCTACTGGGAAGATTTAGCCAAGACCATGCCGCCGGAGATGCAGCAGATGGCTGCTGAATGCAGGAAGAACCCCGAGCTTCAGAAACAGATTGAGCAATCCACGTACGAAATTTTGAGAAACATGGCTGAGAATCACAGGAACGGCACAGCCTACTGGTACAAAAACAGACGTGATATGCGGATCACAGCCTTTTTTAAGAACTATGAAACCTATGAGGCTATTCCCGACTGGGATATAAATATGCCCCAGATGAATCCTGAGCCCGCATGGCACAGGCTTGACCACGGATATGATGAATCCAAAGATAAGCTCACTATCAAGGACCTGCAAGGCGCAGCAAAATTCAGAGGCGGCGATTGCCTGTCAAAAAGATGGAACGGCGACATGTATCAGGCTCTCCAATGGAAATGCGCCTTTGGACACATGTTCACAGGCAAGCCTTATACCATCCTTAAAGCGGGTCACTGGTGTCCTGATTGCGTGCCTCCTCCCTGGAACTATGATGAGGCGGCAAGGAGAAACCCGTTCTTTGCTCAGGTCTGGTATCCCAATCATGATAAAGATGAGAACAACTTCTATCCGGCAGACTGCATCCAGGATATATCTTGTGCCGATAAAGATTAGATAAAGTCAAGCATTTTGCCCCATTCTTGATGCGTGTTCCATGTGAAGTGTCACTAATCTATCTGAACGAGGTCATCAATCACCAAGGTGCAAAATCAAAAATACCCGATACATCGGGTCAAGCAGACATGGTATCTCGCACTGTAAAATATTGACATCTCGGAGGGGTGTAAGCTATACTATCTACGAATGGTTCCATGGAACAATTCCTGGAAGAAATACTCATGGAGTTGTGGGTAAATGTCACAAAATTGACAGGACACCCACATTTTTTTTGAGAGAGAGGGAGTTAAATGAAGCAAAGAGAGCGTTTCAAAATCCTTATCACGGACCCCATTGTCAAAGAGATGATTAACCAGGCGAACAAAAAGTTCCCCGAATATGCCTCTAAAATTGAGTGGATTGTGGCCGAGAAAGGCGACGAACAAGAGCTGATAGCGAAGGTTCCCGGCGTTGATATACTCGTCGGAGCCAGAAACCGAATAAACAAGAATATATTTGATAAAGCTGATAAACTTTTCTTCATCCAGCAGTGCAGCGCAGGGTATGACAACGTGGACCTCAAGACAGCTAAGGAGAAAGGCGTCAAGGTCTCGAACGCCGGAACAGCCGGTGTCATCCCTGTAGCTGAGCATACCATAATGCTGATGCTGGCTATATCCAAGAACCTGATAATGTCCCATGAGACCATGAAGGCAGGAGAGTGGATATTCGGACAGTGCGTGGCGAAAGTCTACGAGCTTAGGGACAAGACTCTTGGCATCATCGGGATGGGGAAAATAGGCTCTCAGGTTGCCAGGCTTGCTCACGCATTCGGGATGAATATCCAATACTTTGATCCGTACCGCAAGGATACCAAGGACCTGGAGTTCCCAGCCAAGGGAGTTTCTCTGGAGGAACTGCTCAAAACCTCTGATTACATCAGCATAAATGCCTTGCTCACCCCCGAGACAAGGAGTCTCATTGGCAAAAAACAACTGGAAATGATGAAACCGACAGCTTATCTGATAAACACCTCCAGAGGCGCGATAGTTGACGAAGAGGCTTTAGCAGACATATTGGAGCAGAAGAAGATTAGGGGGGCCGGTCTGGATGTTTATGGTGAGCACGGCGATCCTCCTCCTAAGAATAGCAGGCTGCTGAAGCTGGATAATGTGGTACTTACTCCTCATA
>JBBIRL010000015.1:0-6604 GCA_037441825.1 Dehalococcoidia bacterium
TGTTGCCCACCACTGTGGTCAGCAGCATCGGTAATTGTTCACCGATGTTGACTTCGGGGTAGGCCACCTGGATAATCCAGTTCCTTGTTTCCAGAGACTGCGGCACCTCGAACTCGTAGTCAGGCAGCTCATATACGCCCAACACCTTGGCTACATGCTGGCAGCGCACCTCGGGCGTCTCTCCCGGAACGGCTACCCACGTGCCCGTGCTCTGCTCGATAGCCAGCGCCTCGGCAAGCACGGGAATGGGCCATACCGCGGCGAAAGAAGCTAGGTAGGTGGCAACGACATACTCATCGTAGTCCACTCCGTCCGGCAGCGCCGATGGCAAGCTCAAAATTTCTTCGGTATTCATCCAGGCACCTCCTTGCAAGAACCCGTCACGACCATTTACATAATCACCGCGGAGAACGAAGATAATATCCTCCCTAGCAGAAATATAGTCCCGTTCGTGGTGAGCTTGTCGAACCATGAACGGGCCATTCACCCTTCGACAAGCTCAGGGCGAACGGCAAACATTCCTATTTTCGGAGGAACGCTGTTGCACCGCTCTCCGCTCGTTGAGCCTTTTATAGAAGCCGCGCAGGCTGGCGTATGCCTCCTGGTATGACCTGTAAAGGGAATCGTAGATACCCCGGTTACTCGGGTTAGCCTCAAATGATTTGTCCACGTTAACTACCTTCTTTAACGCCTCGAAATCGGGATAAATCCCCAGGCCGATCGCCGCTACCATGGCGGCCCCTACTGCACCTGCTTCCTGCGGATAGCGGACTGTCTCCACCTTTCTCTGGGTTACGTCTGATAGAATCTGCATCAACGGGGCAGCTTTGGCTCCTCCGCCAATGACTCTCAGATTGGGAAGAGGGAATTTGTACTCTTTCTCGATGATTTCCACGATCCACCTTATATTATAGGCTATCCCCTCGTAGACAGCTCGCAGCATATGGTCGCGGGTATGCTCGGCACTCAGGTTCAGAAAGCTGGAGCGCACGTTGCAGTCGCTGATAGGTGCTCTCTCTCCGTACATCCAGGGCGTGAAGATGAGATAGCCGGAGCCTGGCGGTATGCGGGCAACTTTCTGGTCCATCAGGGCATACACATCGCCGATGTCGGAGTCCGGTTTATCGGAGCTGTATAACTGCTCGGCCATCCACTGCATGCAGGCCCCTGCGGTCTCGCTCTCAGCGAACAGGAACGCCTTATCGGGGTCTGCCGAGTGTATCGAGGCGGCGCCGCACTTTCCTTTTACGGTGCGCTTTGTGACCACGCCCACCCATCCCGAGGTGCCCAGATAAACGTGCCCCTCGCCTTCACCGACTGCGCCTGATCCCACCGCAGCGCAGGGGGCGTCTCCAGCACCGGCTATAACGGGTGTGCCTTCTAATAGGCCGCATTGGCTTGCTGCCTCCTTGGATAGCGTTCCTACATTGTCGATAGGCCGCACCAGGGGCGGAAACTTTGCAGGGTCAAGTCCCACGTAGCGGAAGATGCTGCTAAGCCATTTCTTTTTTTTGAGGTCTAAACCGAAAACCGAGGCTCCGGTCCACTCCATGACTATGTTGCCGGTGCAGCGGTAAATGAGGTAGCCGCCGACGTCGAGGAAGCAGCTCATCTTTTTATAAATATCGGGCTCTTCCTCCTTCAGCCAGAGCAATTTGGGGATGCCGTCCTTGCCGCAGAGGGCAGTGCCGGCGATGATAGCGAACAGGCGCGGGCCGACAAACTTCCTCATCACGCGCTTGGCCTGATGGCACGCTCTATTGTCCAGCCAGATTATGGCGGGCCGGAGCGGCCCCGTCTTAGAGTCCATAGGCACGATGCCCAGCAGTTGTGCGCTGAACGTCACACACAGCACGTCGGCTGATGATACGCCGGTCTTTTCCAGGAGGAGCCTAGTGGTGTGTGTGACAGCCTTCCACCAGTCCTCGGGCTCTTGCTCAGCCCAGTCGGGCCTGGGATAGCAGACCCTGTAGGGCTCGAAGCACTTGCCGTGGACGTACCCCTCGGTATCTACCAGGACAGCCTTGTTCCCGCTGGTGCCTACATCGTGGGCTATGATGTACTTGGTCATATTCTTACGCTGCTGCTCCCGGGGCCATTATGCTGCTGCATCACCATGCATGTCAACAGTGGTTTGCAAGGGGCTTCTTGCGCGAATATACAAATCGCTGTAGAATATCGCCGAGTTAAGTTACTGGCTGATAGTGGACTGAAGAATAGGCCATAACTATAAGGAGGTGTGAATGGTGGATCAAGGCATTGTGATTGGTAGAGGAATAAACTTCAGCATTGAGAATTTGTTCAAATTGTGGAGTGAGAAACCATCTAAGATTCGGTTCAACACGGAGTATCAGCGGTCTTATATTTGGACGCCTACAAAAAAACAGCTTCTAATAGATTCTATCCTTCGTGACTACGATATTAACAAGATATTCCTAAGACAACTCGAAAATGGCATGTATGAATGTCTAGATGGGCAACAGAGACTTAGAAGCATCTTTGACTTTCTAAGTGGTGACTTTGCTCTCGGCGAGTCTAGCAACAACATTGGTCTGCAAAATAAGAAAATTAGCGATTTACAAACCTCCTACCCGCAATTTTATTACAAACTTCTCTACTACAAAATTGACGCTGTCGTGGTCTACCAAGCGGATGATGAAACAACCTCTGACATCTTTCTACGCTTACAAGAAGGGATCCCCTTGAATTCAGCTGAAAAATTGAATGCTATGCGAGGCACATTGCGAAATAGGGTAGTGGAATTGTCTCGTCACTCGTTTTGGCAATCGATAGGCATAGAAAACTATAGATTTGGTCACAGATATATTTGCGCTCAGATAGCCTTGCTCGAGCTAACCAATACGAATCTACCAGAAAACGGGATTCACGTTTCAGATGTGAAGTTTCCGAAATTGCGACACTACTATCAACTATATAAAGCGGTTGACCCACCTGAAAAAGTGCTTGGGCAGATTCGCGATACTCTGAAATTACTTCACGATGCCTTAGGACAAAAAGCGAGCATAATAAGACAGAAGGGAGATATTATTCCAATTTATCTTCTTGCATCATATTTACTGAGGCGTTATGGCTCGGTCAAGCAAAACGGAGACAAATTCCGTAACTTTATTGAGGACTTCCTAACAAAAGTCTATGCTCCCCAGGCATCTAACGAGTATTTCGACTACAAATATGCTAGAAGTCGAAGTACGGAGAGTCGAAAATCGATAGGCGATGGTTTCAAGGTAATACTTGGCAAGTTCTTGGAGTTCGAGCCGGACCTCCAGCTTAAAGATGACAAGAGACTGTTTGACTATGGACAGAAGTTAGCTATCTATTATCGTGACGAAGGTCTATGCCAAGGGGTTGACCACGAAGGAGATGACTCACTTAAATTTGAGGAAGCGGAGTTTCATCATATAAAGCCTTGGCACGAAGGGGGACGTACAACTGTAGCTAATGGGGTTCTACTATGTACTAAATGTCATGCTAAACAACCCAAGTTCTCAAAAACAGAATGACGGTTGATACGGATGGGCGGTCATACAAACATTCATATGTATTTTGCAGGAACATAAGAGGCGTAGGATGGGTGAAATGAAACCTGCCCCTAAGGCTTGCTATCTATCCGCTGGAGCATATCGAGGACAAGCTGCAGCGATATCGAAAGCGATTCCGGGCGGATGTGTGCGTAGGTATCGTCCCTGGTGTGGTAGTTAGGCACGGCTCGGGAGGTATCCTGGCAATGCAGGCATATGGCGGGGATGCCCTTCAGCGAGAAAGGGGAGGCATCTGTGCCGCCCAGCGGAATCATTCTGACGGATATGGGCCAGTTGCGGCTGGCCGCTGCGTCCTGAGCCATCTTGACCAGCCCCGGGTCGTGTCTGGCCCCGGTGCAAAGCTCGCGGTAGGTCACGGTCAGGTATTTTTCATCGTATATCCCGTCCAGGAACAGCCCGTATGTCGGAGTTGTTTTCATTTCCTCTAGATGCTTGCTCACGTACCGCTTGGCGCCGCGCAACCCGGCTTCCTCTGACGACATCGCCAGCAACACTACCTCGGTTCGCTTGGGGAGCCACTCTTCGCTTTTTCGCGCCTCCTCCAGGTATTTGCCCAGGCCTGCCATGACCGCAACCCCTGACATGTCGTCCATAGCCCCCGGGACCGGCTTATATGTGTGGAAAATCAGGAATAGCGCCACGATGGGAGTGAACGCAATCATAGCATAGCCGACCCCGTGAAAGCAGTGGTATCTGCGAAGCCATAGAAGTGGGCGATGGTTTTTGCCAGGCTGCCGCACAGAGCTATGACCAACCCTACTATAGCGATTTGGGTTATCGGAATGACAGCGTTCTTCAGGTAATAGATGAGATTGAACTCGTATGCCGAATCCATGTGGGCGCTGACGATAACCCTGCGTGTGGGTTCGCTCTTGGGTCGAATCGTGCCGATGATATTTTCGCCCTGTCTGCGGGGGAACAGGAAGTCAATGAACTCGCGGTACCGCAGGAGCTCGAAAAACACTATACCGAAGCCGGTGGCGATAAGTACGAAGGAGGCCAGCGGGTAGAACCAGTAGAGGATTACGGCAGCGAAGTAGAGTAAAACTGAGACAGGGATAAAGCCCAGGAATGCGTGGGGACTGCATGTAAACGTCTCCACATCGATTCTGTCACAGAAGGGCTGCCACTCCTCGGCCAGAAGGCGGCCCAGCCTCTTTTCCCGTTCGCTGCAAGATGGACGCGGGCCTATCTCGTCTATTACCTTCTTGACCAGGGCATACATATAATCCGTATATCTATCCGCAGACATTTTCGTTGTTCTCGGGAATCAGGCAACTTCCCCCACATTATAAGGTCAGCCACCTCGAAAACCAAGTTTTTGTAGCAGCAGGTTTAAACTCTAATCTTTTCCTAAGCTGTTGCTAAGCCTGGCCTAATGAAGCATTGACACAATAGATAGTAGGACAAAACAAAACCAGGTGGCATAATCCAGACCGGGGAGGTGCTTCGATGGGCAGGGAAATAGGCAGGGTTGTGGATGAAATGGAGCAGGAAGCAGCAATGATGCGCTCGGAGGTTCCTGTCAAAAAGATGTTAAAGAAATGTGTGTATTTGCTTCCCTCCGGCCGAATGATGACAGTCATACTGGACGATGAGGTCGGGTCGATACCTGCGATGGCCTGGCTGCCCGGATTAGACAGAATAGGCTGCTGAGTTCAGATAAGACGAAAGGGAAGCTAAACTAACTGTGGGGTATCTCTCCTTTACCTAAGGGGGCAAGCTGTAGAGGTGCGGCTTGCCCCCTTTTTTAATATGGCGTCCAAAATGCCAAGTCCCCAATCCAAGATGGACAGACGCGGGTGGTTCGTTGTTTAGCTTGATGGGAAGCGATGCGGTTCGCTATCGGCAAACACCGATCATAATGGAGTCTGGATGACCTTAATAAGCATGCCATTATCTACGATGGAACAATTCCACAAGCCGTCTTTCCAGGGCACGCATATTGCGTAAGGAGTGCCCTTGGATTTAGCTACAACCACAGAAATCTCCTGGTTCTGAGCCACAAGGCACCCGGCCCTGCTGTATTGCCATGCCCTGCCACTCGTTGTCTCCAATATTACCGAGGACAGATTCTCCTTCAGTGCCAGCCTCTGTGCATTCGAGCGTGTCTCGGCACTCTCGATGCCGGCCACAATCTCCTCCTCGCTATCTTGCCTGCTCTCGAGAATGACGTTAACTTTCGTATCAAGTTCATCTAGCATTGACTTCGTTATTTCTGCCATGCCTTACCTTTCTCCAAAGAGTATAATCGCCGTCACCATTACATTAACACAGCCTGTATGGAGTATGAATAGTACACTCTAACGGGCATGAATAGAGAAATAGTACTGTAATTGCTGGACTGAGCAGCCTGCTGCTTGACTAGTGTGTCAATCGCCGGTCCCTGGAAGTGAATTGGTGGGTTTCGTCCTTTCTGAGAAGGACTTCACCCATCCTACACGTGCTGAACAACTAGCCGAATCGTTAACTTGCCTCGGTCTTACCTGGGGGCTAAGCGGTTTTCGCCGTCTCTCTAATTCGAATCGCCAGCACTACAGCTATAGCCAGTAATACCGCTATGAACACAAGCGGCAAAATATACTCGCCTCTTACACCGTGTAGAACTTCCATTATTGGTACGATAGCTACAGCCGCCCCGTTTCCCAAAAGCTGTAGATAAGCTACGGAGATTCCGGCGTATTTTTCACCTGTGATCTCGATGGACATGGTAAGCATAATCGGCAGAGCCGATAGCAGGAAGAAGCCTAGTACTATGCCATTGCCCAGATTGACTGCATAACCGCTGCCAAACATAAGAACGACGACGCATATAGCTCCTACTAAAGATGCCAGGACCAGAAAAGGCTTTCTTTTTCTGATTCTATCCGAGACTATGGGAATGACAATGCAGCCGACCATGCCGCTGAAGACTAACACTGAAGATATGCTGCCGGCATCGACCATCGCAATGCCATGCAATTCATTCAATATCTTCTCCAGCCAGGTGGCCAGACCATTGAAAACCCCGATACCGATCAAAGCTACAAATCCCAGAATTACAA
>JBBIRL010000015.1:6614-8599 GCA_037441825.1 Dehalococcoidia bacterium
CCTGATTCTTAGGATATTTTTTAGCCCTTCCCGGATGGAAATCTTTTCTTCTTCTTTCGATTCTCTGGCGGGCGTGGGAGGCTTAGCCCTGAGCAGCAAAAAGACTAACAGTGTGCCCGCAATTCCCATGATGCCATAAATTAACAGCATTGCTCTAAGCCCGAGGGAGTCCACCAGGGCGGGAGTCGCGCCCAGGCTGATGACCATGCCGATGAATAGTGCCAGAGAACCGAGGCCTACTGCAGTAGCATCTTCTTTCTGTGGAAACCAGACTGCGACAAGCTTGGTGATTCCGTTAACTACAAAAGGCTGTCCTATAGAGATTCCTATCTGTGAAATCAGAAGCAGGGTATATGAGGAGGGATCGATGATGCGGATAATGCTGAAGATGCCGGTAAAAATTGCACCTATGACTATGCTATATTTGAACCCTTTTCTATCGATAATCATGCCTGACGGCAGGGATAGCAGAACGTATACCAGGGGGAAAACCAGTGTCAGTAAGCTGGTGCTGAATGCGGAAATATGTAGATTGTCTTCTACATAGGTATCTATAGCTGAGAAGTTTAACCAGTAGAGCTGGGTCAGGGCGGCTATATACATGAATACAGCCAGAACAACCCATCTATAGCTGTAAGCCTTGTATTTCTCCACCTTTTCCTTTTTAACCTGCCCAAATCAATTGTACCATTTCTGCCAATGCTTGCATCACATAAATTGCAGAAAAAACCTGTTCGTTATAATGCCGCTGGTCGAAAGCCTGCGTGATGACAACGTAACTTGGCGGAAGGTCCGGGGAAGCCGCGACAACTTAATTCGTCAAAAATCAAAGAGATCCTGCTCCGGGATCCCCTAAATTTGAAGCTGGAGCGGGAGACGGGACTCGAACCCGCGACAACCTGCTTGGAAGGCAGGAACTCTACCACCTGAGTTACTCCCGCAAAACCAAGCTTATTCTAGCCCAAAATCTCCCCTTGGTCAAAGGGGGTGTCTGCTTCGTCAAAAAAACCAATCGTTCTTTCGATGCTCATCGGCACCTGCAAGTTCTGCGCGGCGCAGACCTGGTTCGGGTTGGCTCCGGCGAGCAGGAGCTTTCTTTATTCTACAAGTTTCGCTCCAACCTACAGTCCGGGGATATACATCAGCAGCCCGCCCACTTCCTTTGCTGTAACGATGCCGTCATAGAATTTGCCCACTTCGCCTTTGTGATGGCTTGTCTCTGCGGTCATGCAAGGGAATTTCAATTTTCAGCGTGGTTCCTTCCCCAATGGCAGATGTGAGGGCAAATGTACCATCAAGGAGGCGAGCCCTCTCTCTGATTCCGATGAGGCCCATCTTGCCGGCAGATCGGATGTTGCTTTCCTTCACCGGAACGAATCCGCGGCCATTGTCGCTGATGGTAAGCTTGATCTTGCCATCGCGTGCTTTCAAAGTATAGCGCAATTCGGTAGCTGCGGAATGTTTTTTAACGTTGGTCAGAGCCTCCTGGGAGATGCGAAACAAGGCCAGTTCGATTTCAGGTGTCAGCTTTGCCTGCTGGATATCGATATGACGTTCGACTTTGATGTTGGTCTCATCGGACAATCCATCGCACAGCCAGATCAACGCCGGTACGATGCCCATCTCATCCAGAAGAGGCGGCCTTAATCCCTGGATGGCACGCCGAGTAGCTTCCAGCACTTGATCCATCTGTCGGCGCAAGGTTTGTAGACTATCGGTAACATCGGACGGCATGTCTGACGTTCGGGTGAGAATCTCATCGATCCCATGACCAGCGTCGATCAACCCCTGAGCCGCATCATCGTGAAGTTCCCTGGCCAGGTGACGTCGTTGCTGCTCCTCGATATTAAAAAGCTCACTGAGATAGAGGCGCTGTTGCTCCTTGGCATCAAGCGCAGCACCGATAAAAAGCGCTAGAAGTAAGTTCTTGGCTACCCATGCTGCAATCCGGTAATAGACATCTTGCTGAAGGTTATATTCAATGT
>JBBIRL010000015.1:8609-16819 GCA_037441825.1 Dehalococcoidia bacterium
GGCCAGCGCAATCACAGTCAATCCAATACCGCCCCACATCCCGAGCGTTACGGTAGAATAGATGACTAAGCCGGAAAAAACGGCGAGCAGAAGCTCATGATAACCTACTCCGTAGAAAAAATGTGGGGGAGACCAGAGGTTGTATAAAGGCCCCTCGCCGATGAAATAGAGCCCGCCCAGCAAGACAACAAGCATTGCCATGATAAGCAGATGCTTTTGACGCCCACGGCGGGTATGGAGTAATTTAGTGATTCCTTTCAGCGAATCGTAATCTGGTTGCACTGCGGCGCTCCCAGGTTTGCCCAGCTAAGATGGTTGTTTGTCCAGAACAAACCATCCTTCCCTGAGGGCATACAGGATTGCCTCGAGCCTGGATGCCACTCCCAGCTTATTAAAGATATGCGTAAAGTGGGTCTGCACCGTACGGGGGCTGAGCGTAAGCTTCTCAGCGATCTCGTCATTGGTGAGCCCCTTGGCTCCCAGGCCAAGAACCTCCATCTCCCTTGGATTCAGTTGGCTACGCTTCCCTCCCCCCACCTGACGGCCTTTGACCAGATTGCGAAGAACCTTGTCTGCAATCTCCCGATCAAGAACAGCTTCGCCGATACGTACCGCTCTTATGGCATTGAGAAGTTCCCTCAAGGGGACATTCTTGAGCAGGTAACCGGCTGCACCTGCATCCAAAGCAGAAAACACGTAGGGGCTGTAGCCGTATGCACTCAGCACGAGAACGGATATCATGGGGAAATCCTGCTTAATGCGTCGTGTGGCTTCGATACCATTCAATTTGGGCATGGCAATGTCCATCACCACCACATCTGGTAAGAGTTCCTTGGCTAGGCGTACCGCTTCCTCACCATCGGCAGCGATCCCCACCGGTTCCATTTCACTATCCTCCCGCATTAACTTCTGCAAACCAAGACAGAAGGCAGGATGATCATCGGCAATAAGAACCTTGAGTTTATCCATCGTTATCTCGTTCGCAGGATGGCATCATGATACCACCTAAGAGCGTCTCTGTCTACTGTATTCGACGGTAGGACACCTTCCGTTTATGCGTACTGTATACGCTATATTACATATGAAATAATTGCGTATTGTCGATGTCAATGCACGCTTATCAGATTACATTCGATAGCGGATGTGACGCATAAGTACGAAGTTATATATTGATTATAGAGCATTAGCTATGACCGTACTTATTTTTGTAGGGAGGATGATATGGCTGTCATCACGATTTCCAGAGGAACCTTCAGTGGGGGAAAACAGCTTGCAGAATGTGTAGCTGAAAGGCTGGGTTATCAATGCATTTCCCAGGAAGTACTTCAAGAAGCGGCACAGGAATACGGTGTATCGATCGACCAGCTATCCCGTGCGCTTGCGACGAAGCCGGGGATTCTTGAAAACGTGAATCGCGAGAGGGCTCGTTATTTGGAGTGTATCACCGCGGAGCTGCTCAGGTTTGCCAAAGATGGAAATCTGGTTTATCACGGGCTGGCAGGTCATTTGTTGCTCAAAGGGGTTACGGGCGTGATGCGAGTTAGGGTGATCGCGGATATGGAGTTCAGAATAAAAAATGCCATGGAACTCCACCGATTTGATAGAGATCAAGCATTGCGACTCATCAAGAAAGTGGATGCCAGCAGAATAAAATGGACCAAGCTTCTTTACAATGCGGATTGGTTTGACCTGCAGTTATACGATCTCGTCATCAATCTCCATCGCCTGAGTATACCCGCGGCATGCACTATCATCTGTATGAGTGCAGATTCGCAGCAATTCAAGGATACACCAGAGTCGATCAAAGTGCGCCATGACTTGTGGATCGCCGCCGATATCAAAGCCCGGATCATGACTGAGGAGGGCATCAAAAATGACAGGGTCAACATCACGGCTGATGGCCCTATCGTCAGCTTGAACGGTGAGGTATCTTCCTCGCTTGATGCAGATAAAATCATTGCTCTCGCCAGACAAGCGCCTGGCGTGACACAGGTTGTCTCCAAGTTGTCTCATTGATCAGAGCCTGTCCTAGACATGCCGAGTCACCTGAAAATGACGGAAAGCGCCCATGTTTATAGGTTGGTCGACTTGGAAGGAAGATCGTAGTTGGATTTCCCATGGTTTGTCTGGCCCATCTGCCTCTTCTTCTTTACATTCATCATCGGCATACTAGCCCCGATTTCTGGGGTGGGAGGAGGTGTTTTGTTCGTGCCTCTAGCTACTGCCCTCTTCCCCATCAATCTGGATTTTATTCGAGGCACGGGGCTGATTATGGCCCTGCTCAGTGCCCTTTCATCCGCTCCCCAATTTCTCAAAGAGGGTTTGGCCAATATCAAAGTGATGGCGCCCATCGTCATTGTTTCCATGATCGCCTCAGTGGTGGGAGGCATATTAGGTCTCTGGATCACCAATAACGTACCGTCAGGTAAAGAATACGTGGAAATAGCACTGGGAATTGTCTTGTTTATGATTTTTGCCGTTTACCTGTTCTCCAAAAGGCTTGAAAACCCTCCGGAAAGAAAGCCCGATTTCATATCCCAGGCGCTCAATATCAATGGCCAGTTCTATGACCGATATCTGGACGAGACGATAAAGTATCGGACGAGCAGAATGCCGGTGGCTATACCTGCCTTCGTCCTGATTGGGCTACTTGCCGGAATGTTCGGTATGGGTGCTGGATGGGCCAACGTTCCTTTACTGAATTTGGTTCTGGGTGTTCCTATCAAAGTGGCTACTTCTACCAGCATGCTCGTTATTTCCGTGAACGATGCCTCTGCCTCATTTGTATACCTTGCGAATGGTGCCCTGCTGCCGATGATCATCATCCCATGTATTCTGGGGACTACTATCGGGGCGAGGATCGGAACCAAAATCGCCACCAGGACAAAACCACAGCACGTGAAGTATCTGGTGATGGCGATTATGCTGATCGCCGCAGTGGTCGATATCGAAAAAGGCATCTCTGGGCTGAAAATATTTTGAAGGGGGATAGAATGAACATAGGAAAGGAACCAAAAGCATACGTGGACCCCGCTAACCTCAGGTTCGCTAAAACGATGGAGGTCATGACACTTATAGGGCTGGCAACATTTGCACTAGTCGGGATTTTGTACTTCTCCGGAATCCATGACCTTGACAGTCTCAGAACAGTGACTCAAAACTGGAACAAACCGTCTGCCGAGTTCTGGAGTGTCACCACAGGGGCCAGCATCGGAGGGATCGGTTGGTTCATGCACCACTGGTCTTTTTCAGATGCATTATGTATGCTGTGTGTCGGATTTCTAGGGCTGGTGCCGTTTTTCAGTATAGCACTAACTCTACCGAAAGCTTTAACGAGATACAAGGTTGTCTTCGGGATTTTAACAATCGAATTCGCAGTTATAGTCATTTGGTCACTGATGTTTGGGGCAGGTGGAGCGGGATAGGGGTAGAACACGATGGCAATCATTACCATATCGAGAGGAACATTCAGCGGCGGTCAGGCCATAGCTGATTGCGTCGCCAAAGAAATAGGATACCACTGTATTACCAGAGAAGAGCTCCTGGCAGAGGCTGCCAGGCAATTCAGCATACCTCAGGAAACGCTGGATAATGCCCTTCTGGCAAAGCCCGACCTCTTGGAACGCGTTGGCCTTCGCGTAAGGAAGGTGCATTACGTCGCTTTTGTACGCGCTGTGCTGTGTAAGATGGCAGCGCAAGAGCGGGTGATCTACTCCGGATTGGCAGGACACTTGTTGCTTCAAGACGCCCCTAATTTGATCAAGGTCAAGGTCATCGCCGATATGGAATACCGCATCAAGGCTGCTATGGAGCGCAACAAATTTACGCGGGAGCAGGCTTATGCATACATCAAACAGGTGGATAAAAGCAGAGATGACTGGGTTAAAGCAGTGTATCATGCCGATAGAAATGACCCTCAAGCTTACGACATCGTGATTAACCTGCAACAGATTAGCCTGACTGCTGCCTGTAAGGTGGTCGGCACCATGGCTGGTCTCGATGAATTTCGAACAACCCCTGAGTCACAAAGAAAGATGGACGACCTCGTTTTTGCCGCGGACATCCGGGCTAAGATAGCGCTCAACGGCCACATCTCCGATCATGAAATTGAGATCAAGGCAGACGCGGGCATCATTCATATCTTGGGGACTGTCGACAGTCTGCAAGATGCCGATAGGCTTAAGGCTTTTGTGCATAACACACCAGGTGTTACCGCTGTGGAATCCCACCTCAAAATAAAGCCTTAACTGGCTTGCCCTCTCGCTTTATATCAATTTCAATGCTCCGCTGCCTGACCTCACATTATCGAGAATAGTCAAGTACCGTGAGACATCACTAAGGAATCGGATTTGTCCGTGAAATTGAGGATTTAATTCACCGGTGTATCAGCAGAGCCGATAATAAGCACTGTCAACCCATCTTTACTGCCCATTTATAGGGTATAGAAGGGTCATCGTAGGGTAAGCGATACTCATCAGGCTTTTCGTAGTTGTAAAGGTTGGTGGGGAAGTTAACGATTGTAGCCATCTCATTACCAGCAGCAGTGAAGCCGTGATAGACGTTGCGCGGTATCTTGACCAAGATTGGATTCAGTGTGCCGAGGTAGAATTCATTTACCTTGCCCTTTGTCGGAGAGTCATCGCGGGGGTCATACAGAGCCAGCTTTGCCAGACCGCTGACGCAGGTAAAGTGGTCGGTCTGGAGCTTATGGTAGTGCCAGGCTTTTATCACACCGGGGTAACATGTGGTGACATAGGCCTGCCCGAACTTCTCGAACTCCTCCCAATCCATGCGCAGCAATTCCATCAGCCAGCCCCGGTCATCGGGTATGAGTCGGAGTCTGCGTACCTTAACCCCGGATATGTACTCCATTTTGCCCTCCTATAACTCCAGGCTGGAATCACAGCCTACGAAGATTTTCACTGCGTTGAATCTTTCGTCGGCTCTTCTGAGTTCAACACGCGTTCCGATGAGGCTATCCTCCAGGCGCTCTATACGATAAATGCGGCTGTTCTCCAGTATGACGGAGTGCCCTACAGAGGAATCCTCTATTATTGTGCCTGCTCCTATGCTGGTGAAAGGGCCAATAAATGAGTTCCTGATTTGACACCCCGTAGCAATTGATACAGGGCCTCTAACTGTGCTGTTCTCCACTCTGGCGCCTTCTTCGATGTGTACCCTGCCTACTATTTTGCTTGTAGAGTCAATTTCTCCCTTTACATCGCGTTTGAGTAAGCTGTCGAGGACAACTCGATTTGCTTCCAGCAGGTCGTCTTTCTTCCCGGTATCCAGCCACCATCCTGTCAGGATGTGGCTCCTGACTTTCTTGCCCATATCTAAAAGTTTCTGAATGGCGTCGGTTATCTCTAACTCTCCGCGCCAGGATGGTTTGATTTTCGCTATCGCTTTGTGAATTAGTGGGGTGAAGAGATAAATCCCCACCAGAGCCAGGTTAGTTTTGGGCTCTTTGGGCTTCTCTACAAGGTGGACTACCTCTCCCTTACCATTGAGCTCAGCGACGCCGAAGAGACGCGGGTCTGCGACTTCCTTGAGGAGAACCATGGAATCTGGTGAGTGGCTTTCGAACTCCTGAACAAAGCTCTTGACACCACCCTCGATGAGGTTATCACCGAGGAACATGAGGAACGTGGAGTCGTCCAGGAAAGGACGCGCTGTTTTTACGGCGTGGGCCAGGCCCTTAGGCTCAGTCTGCGAAATATAGGTAATGTTGCTGTCCCACCGTGAGCCGTCGCCAACGGCTTCTCTGATATAGGCGCCGGTTTCCGGAGAGATAATAATACCGATATCTGTAATGCCTGCCTCTCTAATCTGATCCAATACATAGAACATGATTGGCTTGTTGGCAACAGGAAGTAGCTGCTTGGGTATGGTATGAGTGATAGGCTTGAGCCTTGTACCTTTGCCCCCTGCTAGAATCAAGGCTTTCATGCAGACTCTCCATCGCGAAGTATAGTAAGAGTATACCTTACATAAGGGCAGATAGCAAAGGCTGAGTGGCTGATGAGTGCTCGTTGTCGCCGGCAATATTGTTTTGGTAGCAAAGGAATTTAGGAGGTAATGAGATGGTTATTTATATCTGGGTAAATTATACCGGGGCCTCAACTACCACTGTAGTGCCAGTGCCGGGCTTGGACCTTATCTTCAAGCTGCTGCCTAGCAATTGTGCTCGTTCCTGCATCCCAATGAGTCCGAGTTTGCCAACGCGAGACAAATCCCCTAGCGTTTTAGGCGGTTTGAATCCTATGCCATTATCCCGAATAATGGCTCTGGTTTCACCTTTACCGAATTCTATAGTGATATCAACCTTTGACGCCTTGGCGTGCCGCCTGACATTAGTGACTGCTTCCTGTATGATGCGAAAGAGCAACAACTCAGTTTCGGGAGAAAGCCTCTGTTGGGTACCAAGCACCCTTAAATTTGCCTCTACTCCGAATCGTTCTTTTAAATCATCGGTCAGCCACTCCAGCGCGGGGAGTAAACCGAGGTCATCCAGCATAGGAGGGCGCAAGTCCCGAGTAAAACACCTAACTTCTTGCAGCGCCTCCTTAACCTGCTCGCGTAGATTTGCCAATAACAGCAGTTTTTCTGTCGGCAGACAACCATCGCTACGAGTAAATTCTTCCAAGTGGTGTGATAGAGCGATAAGTCTCTGAGTGGTGACATCGTGAAGCTCTCGTGCTATATGTTTTCGTTCCTCCTCTTGCGCTTTAGTGACCTGTTGCAAATAGAACCTCAAGTTCTCTTGCGCTCGGCGCTCCTCGGTAACGTCTCTAGCGACGTGCTGGAAACCCACGGGGTGGCTGCCACTAAGTAGCAAATTTGTGGTCAGTCTCAAGATAGCCTCTGTTCCGTCCTTTCTGTTTAGACGGAGCTCATAAGGATTATTTATAGCTTCTCCTTGCTGCAGCTTCTTTTGCAACTCTCTGGAGGTTTCTAATGCTTCCTTTGATAAGAACCTAGCTACATCCATCTTAACCAGTTCACTCCGGCCGAACCCTAAGAGCCTCGCTGCTGCCTCGTTAGCTGTAATAATATTGCCGACTAAATCTTGAACCCAGATAGCGTCGCTTGCGTTTTCAAAGATTACATGATACTGCTTTTCCATATCGGCTAGCTGTTTCTCAAGTGTTGACTGCTCGACGACTCGTTTTACCACCGAGAGCAGCAGGTCGAGTAGTGCGCTATCTTTGACCAGATAGTCCCTGGCTCCCAGCTTCATCATTTCTACTGCCACCCTTTCATCACCGTGGCCCGTTATGACAATGAAGGGGATGCTACGCTGCTGTTCGGCAAGGGTTTCTACGACCTGGTTGCATGTCATGTCCGGCAGGCGATAGTCCAGAAGCAGCAATTCAGGGGGGCTGCTAACAATATGGGCAATTGCTTCGGCCCCGTTAGAAGCGCCTTCTGTGTGAAAACCTGCGCGCTGGAGGTCCTTTTGAATCAAGCGCGATAAAGCCTCATCATCTTCAACTACAAGAACCGTATGGGGCGTGAGTGTGCTCTTTTCGATATCGTAGGCGCTTTGGAGTTTCCCTCTCATGTTTCCAGGTCCCCGTCAATCCTTGGTACCTCTACTACTAGCAGGAAGAGCCCTAACTGCCTTATGACCCTGGTGAACTTGTCATAGTCTACAGGTTTAGTAATGTAATTGCTGCATCCTAAGCTATGGCAGTTCTCAACCTCACGCGGGTCATCTGTGGTAGTTATCATAATAACAGGTAGCCTGCACAGTTGTGGGTCCTGTTTGATCTGACGGAGGACTTCAACTCCATCAACTCGGGGCATACGGATGTCCAACAGCAGAAGATAACGGGAACCTGGCATACGGTGGGGCCCCTTACCTTTCTGGAACAGGAAGGACAACGTTTCCTGTCCATCTTTGAAGAGCAACATATTATTGGAAATACCTGCTCGTCTCAGATTCTTCATAATGAGAGATGCGTGTCCCTCATCATCTTCGGCTATAAGTAGGACCACTTCATTTTTTGTCATTGATGCCTTCTTTTGTTTGCAGGGACACGAAGAATCTACTTCCTTTGCCTGGTTCAGATTCCACCCATACCCTGCCACTATGTCGGTCCAATATCTTGTGCACTATGGTCAGTCCTAAACCTTCACCGGCCCTGGCATTCGGGTCCAGACGGCAGAATATCTCAAAAATCCTTTCCCTGTCTTTATCCGCTATG
>JBBIRL010000016.1:0-5287 GCA_037441825.1 Dehalococcoidia bacterium
TACTTGTCGGCGAGCTCGAAGGCGCTGTGAGTAAAATCCGCCAGTTCCTGCACCGATGACGGTGCCAGGACTATAGTGCGGTAGTCGCCGTGGCCTCCGCCTCGTGTAGCCTGGAAATAGTCCGACTGGGCGGCAGAGATACTGCCCAGCCCAGGCCCGCCCCGGGACATATTGACAATCACCGCAGGGAGTTCGCAGGCTGCCAGATAGGAGATTCCTTCCTGTTTCAGGCTGATCCCAGGGCTGGAGGAGGAGGTCATCGCTCTGGCTCCGGTCAGGCTGGCTCCGTACACCATATTTATAGCAGAGATCTCGCTCTCTGCCTGAATGAAAGAGCACCCTTTCCTTCGGCTCAGATGGGCAGCCATATATTCGGTCAATTCGTTTTGAGGGGTGATAGGATAGCCGAAATAGCACTGGCAGCCGGCCCTGATGGCTGCCTCTCCTATTGCGGCGTTGCCTGTCATAAGGACTTTAGCCACGATAAACCTCTATAGCCACTTCGGGACATACTACAGCACAGATAGCGCAGCCAGTGCATTCGCCGCTGGTATCGAAGGAAGCTGGCGGGTAGCCGCTGGCATTCACTTTACTGGATTGAGAGATGGTGTGCTTAGGGCAAAAGTGGATGCAAATCTCACAGCCCTTGCAAAGCTCCTGGTCTATTTCGATATAACCCTTGGTGCTCATCTCAAAGCCTTTTTACGATATATTCAATTTTAATTCCCCAACGTGGCAGAGTCAAATATTCGAGGCGGGGGAGCAGTTGGAGAGTAAAGAGCAGGGGTGGATTTCAAACCCGCCCCTACATGATTATCCCAAGATCGGATGTATACGAGATGTTTAAAAGAGGCGAACTGCCTCACCACATCCTCGGGCCTCAGCCGCCACCTCGAGAAGCCCACGATACGTTCGGCGAACATGAGTTCAGTGAACATGTGTTGAATCCAGAGTAGTCTCTTTGCGGATGCTCAGCTCCACATTTAGGGCATTTCAACCCTTTATCGCTTTCTCCTATTTTCCTCTGGACTTCAAACTGGTGTCCGCATTTTTCGCACTCATACTGATAAATAGGCATTGTGTTTACCCCTTTCTTTCAAGATTTTTCTGCGCTTGCTGCGAAGAGAATAAGTCCAATCTATTACTAATATATTAACATTTAAATACTAGACCAGGAAGTACCCCTTGTATGTGACTTTTGTCTCGTTTCAAGAAAAAGAAAAAGGCGACCGGATTATCGCCTTTAGATTCTATGGCGACCCCGATTGGTTTCAGACCCTCCAAACTACACAAGAAACTTGATGCTAGCGGCTGAGAATTATACCGATAATTGACAGCAATGTAAGCCGCTACATAGCGTCTATTTTACAAACAGAAGGTCGAAGGTTCAAGACCTCCAGCGCCCACCATATTTTGAACGTAAAATTAGACTCCTGGACACTGCTGCCAACGTACACACCCTCACTATCGGCTCTCGAAATGGCGGTAGAAATTTGAGAAGAAACCCACGGGCGATAGCCAATCCTCCCATAACTTTCGACAGTTGGCCTGAAGATTCTGGAAGTCCTCCGACGAAAGAGAGTTATGAAACGTGACTAGCCGCTCGGCAACACTTGGCACATCTCGCTCCTCCACCCACATAGATTGCTGCCTCCAGTTTATCAACCAGTCATAAGGTAGTCCACAATCTGTATCAATAAATAAGGGAACGCGGCCACAGCTCATCGTTTCGTAGAAGCGAATGGAATAATTCCCGACTCCACGTGCACACAGCACATAGTCGCTATCAAGCATATTATTTACATAATCTTGGCGCGCCTTTGCGAAGAGGTCTTCATCCCACTTGTCGTTACCTAAATAAGCTCCTGCCAGGAAACCGTCGCGAACAATAAAGTTCGCTTCGACAAGCTCACTTCCAGACAGCGCGCGCATAATCCTTGTACGAAGAAATTGACCCCGGGCAAAATCTGCCATTTTACATCCAAAAATTTGTGATACGTAGAACGAAAAAAGTAATCTGAGTTCAATGATTGCAAGACTGGGATAACCTTTTAAGCACCAAGTTTTGACCCGTCCTATACTGCCCCGAGGCGAATATGCCCATCCACAAAACCCTACGGCCGGTTTTTTGGATTTGGCTCTTAAGGCTAACCGTGAGTCCAAGTATCTTTCCGCGAAATCATCGCACCAAAAAGGCATGGCAAACTCGTTCGGCCGCCTTTGAGAGCGGTTATAGGATGTGCGAAAGACGATAGCATTCTCAATAGGCACAGCCTCATCGGAATCTGTGACGAAGAAGATAGCGACTTTCTTACCAGCCCGTTTTGCCAAGTCGGCAAACTCAATGGCCAGGTTTTTTGCCTTGCCATCTCTCGATACATCCTCCCAATCTGCAGGCAAAACAGCTACATCTGCATCTTCCAATGATACCATCTGGAATAAGCGATGACCCATATCCATATAGGGAACGATATCCGGCCTTGTGGTTTTCCCTTTTTCACCCCAAAATGGATCGAGCATAAGAACATGGGGTTGGTTCTCAGCTAAGTATCTTCGATCAGAAAATATTTTCATTATACCCATATAGGCTTTTCCTCATATGCTCAACGTGCTAAACCAATCGATTGTCCTTGCAAGGCCTTCATTTAAGGATACCCTGGGGCTCCATCCCAGCAGTTGCTGTGCCCTTCCTATGTCCGGCCTCCTTAACTTCGGGTCATTCTCAGGCAAGGGTTTTTTGACTATTCGGCTTCTGCTATCGGTGATTTTCAGTATGCGCCTGGCGAGTTCCAATACAGGCATCTCCTCGGGGTTACCCAGATTCACCGGATCATGTATGTCCGCTAACATTAGTTTGTATATCCCTTCCACTAAATCCGAGACATAGCAGAAGCTCCTGGTCTGAGAGCCATCGCCAAAAACGGTAAGCGGTTGGTTACTGAGCGCTTGAACAATAAAAGTGGAAACGACTCTGCCGTCATCCTTCCGCATTCTGGGTCCGTAGGTATTAAATATCCTGGCAATTTTAGTATCAAGGCCTTTGCGGCGATACGCCATAGTCGAGGCTTCGGCAAACCTTTTTGCCTCATCATACACCGAACGTATACCTATTGGGTTGACATTTCCCCAGTAGCTCTCGCTCTGAGGATTTATCAAGGCATCTCCATAGACTTCTGAGGTTGAGGCAAGCAGAAATTTGGCTTTCTTGTGGGCGGCTAGTTCCAGGAGATTTAAGGTTCCCAAAGAACCAACCCTTAGAATCTCCAGAGAAAGTCTTTCAAAATCAACCGGGCTGGCCGGGCTTGCGAAATGAAGTACATAGTCGGCCCTGCCGTCGATACGAATAGGCTGAGTCACATCATGCTCTCTAAATTCGAATTTGCTATCGTTTAGCAGATGCCTAATATTGGCTACGCTCCCTGTAATTAGGTTGTCAACGCAGATTACCCTATGCCCCTCAGAAGTCAATAAATCACAAAGATGAGAACCAAGAAATCCGGCTCCACCAGTGACGACTACCTTCATCGTCCTACCCCCTGGTATACAAAACCTAGCTGCCTCATCTGTGAAGGATCGAAGATATTTCTCCCATCAATGATGACTGGCTGCTTAAGCAGCCTTTTTACCTTTGGCAGGTCTAAGTTTTTAAACTCGTCCCACTCTGTTAATATGATTAGAGCGTCACTTCCTTCCGCTACATCGTAAGGTGTTTGGCAATACTTGACATCTTTAAGAAGCGCACTGGCATTCTGCATAGCCTGTGGGTCGTATGCTTTTATTCTCACATGTTCTTCTTGAAGTTTTTCTATTATATGTATTGAAGGGGCTTCCCTCATGTCGTCCGTATTTGGTTTATACGAAAGCCCGAGCACACCCACAGTCTTGCCAGCTAGATTCCACAAAGCTTCCTTGACTTTTTTTACAAATAACTCTTGCTGGGAAGTATTTATCCTCTGGACAGCTCTGAGAAGCTCAGAATCACACCCAACTTCTTCAGCGATGTGAATGAACGCCGCCAGATCTTTAGGAAAACAATAGCCGCCATAGCCTATCCCTGCATCGAGAAAATCTCGTCCGATCCTTCTATCGAAACCCATTCCCTCAGCAACCCTCAGCACATCAGCACCTACTTTCTCACAAATATTAGCTATGGTGTTAATGTAGGATATCTTCAGGGCCAGAAAGACATTCGAGGCATGCTTGATAAGCTCAGCAGTCTCAATGTTAGTGACGATTATGGGTGCATCTAAAGGTTTATAGATGTCAATCATAATGTCTGCGGCTCGTTGGCTCTCAACGCCGAGCACGACTCTATCGGGATGCATGAAATCATAAATAGACTTTCCCTCCCGCAGAAATTCCGGATTGGAAACCACGTCGAAGTCGTGTTTACTAGAACTATTTAATTCTATTGTCTTCCTTATCCACTTCCCAGTCGTTACAGGCACTGTGCTTTTCTCGACTATTACCTTGTAACCGTCCATTATCTCCGCAACACGTTTTGAAGCCGCTTCGACATACGATGAATCTGCCCCGCCCCCCGGCTTCTGGGGGGTCCCCACGCAAATAAATACTATGTCTGCATTCCTGCCAGCTTCCTCCGCACTGGTCGAAAAAGAAAGCCTGCCATTCTCCGTATTTATATGCACCAATTCTTTCAATCCGGGCTCGTAGAAGGGCATCTCTCCTTTTCTCAGCATCTCAATCTTCTTGAAATCATCATCCATACAGGTCACGTTGTTACCTAAATCAGCAAGGCATGCCCCTGTGACCAAGCCAACATGACCCGAACCAATGATACAGATTCTTCTCACTTGACCACCTTCACATGCTTTTTAGTTGTCGCTCAGAACCTTGCTTATGCCGAACCCTTTTTGCCACTAAGTGCTATGAGTTTGTTCATTAAATCCACACAGTTCACTTCAGCAACGCAAGAATATTTTGGTAAGCGAATAGTTTCGAGAACCAACTCGCAGAATCGCTAGAGACGGCCCTCAACTGTTATTGCATTTTACGCAAAACGGCAGAGGTTGTAAAATTTTACATAATGTTTTGCACGGCCCTACTTCAAGGAGGTGGGGCAAATGAGAAAGATTGAGAAAAGCGTGGTTATTAAGGCGCCTCTGGAAAAGGTATTAACGAATCTATGGCGTATTACTTTAGACTTCAAACCCACGATCTGTAATATTGAAGCTGAAAAGGCGACCGAAAGGTCGCCTTTACGTTCACCCGACCCCGATGGGATTCGAGCACTACAAACTACACCATGAACACGATGACGCGGCTG
>JBBIRL010000016.1:5297-16575 GCA_037441825.1 Dehalococcoidia bacterium
CGGGGCCGTGAAGCCACAACCTGAAATGAAGCCTTTCTTTGACCTCAACTTCGAGGCAATGCAAGAAAGGCTGTCACGGAATTTCGGGAAGTGGCGACCCCGATGGGATTCGAACCCACGATCTTCTGCGTGACAGGCAGATATGTTAGACCGCTACACCACGGGGCCGCAAAGCCTATTGGCTCTGCTTCGAATTGTATAAGTTCCTCTTCGCATTGTCAAGGATAAATCTGTTCTGTAGATTGTGTTGACAGGAGCGTACCATGATGTTACAATTCCTACTAAAGTACCAGGAATTGTTGATATGAAGTTCTCCAGCAGGGCTCGCTACGGACTACGTGCTATGATAGCCTTGGCGCAGGGCTATCATAGGGGACCTCTGTCTCTCGCAGAGATCTCCAGGTCAGAGGACATCTCTTTAAGTTATCTGGAGCAACTCATAGCTATATTGCGCAGAGCCGGTTTAGTCGAAGGTACGCGTGGAGCACATGGAGGCTATCAATTGACTGCAGGCCCTGTATCAATAACTGCAGGACAAGTAGTACGTGCTTTGGAGGGGCCTCTTGCTCCTGTTGAATGTGTGTCAGAGGGCGTAGAGGCTGGTTACTGCCGAAGGCAAACGGGTTGTCCTTCAAAGGCGCTTTGGGGACAGGTGCGCGATAGCATAGCTCATGTGCTCGATACGACGACCCTCGCTGATCTGTGCTCTACCAATGAGTTGGAGGTCAGCTAAATGTCTCTGTGGAGGAGAGAAATTGAAACATAAATTGGTTTACATGGATCACGCAGCAACGACCTCGGTGCATCCTAAGGTTCTGGAGGCCATGCTTCCTTATTTCAACCAGATTTATGGCAACCCTTCAAGCATTTATGCCATCGCCCAGGAGGCAAGAAAGGCAGTTGATGAAGCACGGGCGATTGTGGGTAGTGTTTTTGGGTGCAAACCTGGAGAGGTTATATTCACCAGCGGTGGCACCGAGTCTGACAACGCTGCACTCAAAGGTGCTGCCTTTGCTTTGCAGAAAGAGGGCAACCATATCATCATCTCCGCGATCGAGCATCATGCTGTGCTGCATACCTGCCATTATCTGGAGGACTTCGGCTTCAAAGTAACTTATCTTCCAGTGGATAGCTTCGGTCTCGTGAGTGCCGCTGATTTGGAGAAGGCGATTACTGATAAGACCATTCTGGTCAGCATAATGCTGGCCAACAACGAGATCGGCACTATCGAGCCTGTAGCTGAGTTTACCAGATTGGTTAAAGCCAAAGCTAAACAGAGAAAAATCGTATTCCATACCGACGCAGTTCAAGGTGCTGGGGCGTTAGACCTTGACGTGAATAAGCTGGGTGTAGATATGCTGAGCCTATCGGCACACAAGTTCCAGGGACCCAAGGGGGTAGGTGTCTTCTATATGAGGAAAGGGACTCCGTTTGTGCCCCAGCAGACAGGCGGTGCACAGGAGAATAGCCGCAGGGCGGGGACTGAGAATGTCCCCGGAATTGTGGGTACTGCGATTGCTCTTAAGATGGCTGCTGACAATAGAGAATCCAACAGTCGCTACTGCCAGAGGCTGCGCGATCGCTTGCTTGAGGGCATAAAGTCCCGGATTGGAGAAGTTTATCTCAACGGGCATCCTGCGCAGCGCCTGCCCAACAACTTGAATTTATGCTTCCAGTATGTTGAAGGGGAATCCATCCTGCTGCACCTGGATTTACTGGGCATAGCCGCCTCAAGTGGCAGCGCCTGTACCACTGGCTCCAACGACCCCTCGCATGTGCTTGTTGCCACAAGACTTCCTGAGGAGCTGGCTCACGGCAGCCTTCGGTTCACCGTGGGGATAGATAATACCGATGAAGATGTGGACTATGTGCTTTCTGTTCTACCGGGTATAGTGCAGAAACTCAGAGAGATGTCCCCGCTGACGAGTACCACAGGCCAGAATAAGAGAGCCGATTTATAGCAAGCCAGCTAAGGGGACTGATAGACTCACGAGTGGGACATTGCGAATGTGCCTTAAACCAGATAGTATGTGAGGCGTTTGAGTTGGTCGCTGGGGAGGTTATCTTAGTGTTGTACAGACTGAACATAAAGACAAGGTCAAGAGTGGAGTTTCAGAACATTACCAGAGCCGTTCAAGAGGTTGTGGACTCCAGCCGCGTTGAAAACGGCGTCTGCTACGTATTCGTTCCACATACCACAGCCGCAGTCACACTGAACGAACAGGCTGATCCCAGTGTTGTCGAAGACATTGCCCAACAGCTTGAGGCTATAGTGCCTCAACATGGTAACTATCACCACTCGGAAGGCAACTCTCCCGCTCATATCAAGGCCAGCCTGTTTGGCAGTTCCGAGGCGGTGCTGATAGATGATGGTAGATTGGTTTTGGGAACATGGCAGGGCATCTTTTTCTGTGAATTAGATGGTCCGAGAAGCCGTAGTGTGCTGGTTAAGATTCTGCCAGATAGTCGCTGAGACTTATGGCGATTGTCTATTGCCCCTTACTCCGATATGAGGTCATCGACATTAGATTACTCTACCGGAGTAAATCCCCAATTCGTGGCAAGCTCATCTGCTTCGCTCTTCAATTTCCTCCGTGATTTCCCACCGTTGAAAACACGTAAACATGCAGAAGCAATCTGCTTGGCTAAATGCCACTCAAGCACTCTCTCTCGCTTTGTCAGCAACTGGTCAGAAACCACGATGAGATAAAGCTTAATATCGGGTGTCTCGCGGCCTCGGCGCAATATCACCTCTCTCATCATACTGCCCTTAAGAGAATAGGTGGTGAATCGGCAAGTTCCCAGCACAAACTCCTCCAGTTCAGGTGCTTTCGTTAAAATCCTGGCAACCGCCGTAGTTACGGCATCGGAGGTGCTTATATTGCGCACTCCATTTCGCAGTTCCTCGAATCTTCCTTCTGGCATTTGCAACTGGCTGCGCAAATCTCGTCGACTCATGCTATCCTCCTTTGCCGGTAGAGGGATTCTACCTTGCCGAACAATTTAAATCAAGGTCTATCACTGCTCGCTCATCTTCTCGTGCCGCACGAGGAGCTATAGAGAAAGGTTGCAGTAACTACTCAGCCGCTTGCGATAGACAATAGAATCATTGTAGTATAAGGAATCTGCGGTGCACATGTGCTGGATATAGTCATGGAAGATACAAACGTTGAACGCATAAAAGTTGCACAATCCCTCTATACCAAGCCTCTGCTTGCGGTATACGATTGGCTCTTGCTGGGGCTGCACTGCCGCTTTATATGGAGATGTCCCTCACATCATATGCTTGAGCTGTACAACCGGCATGTTTCCGCAAACCATCTGGATGTCGGTGTGGGAACGGGTTACTTTTTGGCTCACTGCAAGTTTCCTGCCGCCGCCCCTCGGCTCGCGTTAATGGACCTCAATCGCAATTGCCTGGAGGTAGCCGGGAAGCGCCTGGCCCGGTACAAGCCTTCGGTATATCAGAAGAACGTTTTAGACCCCATCGATATTGATACCCCGGGTTTCGACTCGATAGGAATGATGAACCTGCTCCACTGCCTGCCCGGAAATATGAAGAGCAAGGGAGTTGTGTTTCATAATCTTAAGGCCTTGCTGAACCCCAACGGGGTTGTCTTCGGTTCGACTTTCCTTTACGGTGGGGTCCGGAGAAGCCTGTTGGCAACTTATACCTTGTATCTAACTAATCGTTGGGGATTCATGACTAATATGGAAGACGACGTGGAAGGCTTGAAAACAACTCTAGCCCAGCATTTTGCACATAGCTCTGTTCAAGTAATAGGATGCGTTGGTCTTTTTATGGCTTCGTAGACGGCTTGGCGCGTCATCTGCTGAGTTCCATCTAAATTCCGGAACTATCCGCAATATTTAACGAATGCCTGTATCAATATCTATATTCAATTCAATCGTTTGCCCCGGTTTTAGCTCTATCGTTTGAGGGACGCCGGAAACGTGTCCAAATCCGTTATGGTTAATATCGACTGTATATCCGCCAGACTTTAATTCAACCCAATAGTGCCCGTTACAATCTATGGCTACTTCCGCGATCAGTTTGGTCCTGCTGCTATCGTAAATCAGCACCTTTCTCGCCTGATACATCTCACATGGAACGGGGCAAGGATGCCCTAGCTGCTCCACCGGGCATATAGGGCCGATTGTCACGTTGCCTTCGAGTATTCCGCTCCCGGCGGTGCCGCAAGAGCAGCCGACCGATAATCCGGCCAACGCCAGCCCGGTAAAGACAATCGCTAATAAGATAAAGTTTCTCATCATAGTTAATATGATAACACGAGAAGCCAGAAGTAAGCCCACGTACAATATCGGCAGCCGAACTGAATGGACCGAGTACTGCCATAACGTCATATATTATGTTATGCAGCAATCACGGAAACTTCACCCAATTACAACAGCTACTTTAGCGGTTTTGAGAAAACAATCCCAAAACTTGTATTCCGTCTTAACTTGATCCTTACAAGGTATCTGCGTATAATTTTTACCCGATACTCTCGCCAAGACATGGCTGACGCCTACATTAATTGAAACTTCCTTCCGAGCTCTGGGGCATCCTCCTATGCTTATTTAAACTGGAGGCTTCATAAAGCAGCCGCCACCCAGATATACCGTATCGGAGAAGCCCTTTTCTTTAAGAAACCGCACGGACTCGGCAGACCGGACTCCCTTCGCACAAATGCAAATCAAGGGCTTATCTTTCGGAATCTCCTCCCATTTCCTGCGGATCTCCTCGAAGGGGATCTTCAAAATATCTTTCTCAGGAAGGGGTGCGGACTTCAGCTCATCCGGCCGCCGCAAATCTATAATCACCCTCCCATCATACCTCGAATCTGGTGCAACAGGTTGTATTTCCTCCAGAACGGCATTTCTGGCTGTGCAGGCCAGAACGTAAAGGGGATCCACCGCCGGAGCATATGGCGGTGCATAGGCAAATTCCATATCCATGAGGTCTTCCAGTTTTCCTTCGTTCCTGAGAAGCGCTGAGAAGACATCTACCCTTTTGACTACCTCTCCTTTACCATATCCTTGCAAACCGAGAAGACGACCCGATTGTCTATCAAAGACCAGCTTAAAATGGATGTTCTGTGCTTCAGGATAGTAATCTGCCCTGTCCGTAAAAGTGCCCCAGACACAACCCACGTTGAATCCGGCATCCCGGGCCGAGGCTTCCATAAGACCGGTGGCAGCTATGTTCATATCGAATAGCTTTACCGCTGCGCTGCCCACGACCGGACCAAAGCGTTCGTTTCCCCCTCCGAGGTTGGAACCGATTATGCGACCCTGCCGGTTGGCCAAGGAGCCGAGGGGTAAATTTATGGACTTACCGGATATCAGATGCCTCACCTCAACACAATCCCCCGCGGCAAAAATATTGGGGTCGCTGGTAGTCATTCTATCATCTACAACAACTCCACCCGTCTTGCCGATAACAAGTCCGCAACCAGCGGCGAGCTCGCTATTGGGTCTCACCCCCACGGCAATTACAGCACAATCTACTTCGAAGTTTGTTTGTGCTGTCCTGATAGTGACTGTTTCTGCAGACCTGGTGACCTCTTTAAAGGGGCAATCCGTATGAATTTCTACGTTTTCGCTTTTCAAGTATGCTTCCACAGCCAGGGCCATTTCAGGGTCGAGAACGCCTGGCAGTATATGGGGAGCCGCATCAATGAGGACCACTTTAGCACCCCAGAGAGCCGAAAATGCTTCCGCCAGTTCACATCCGATCAACCCGCCTCCGATAATTCCCACCTTTTCGATTTTGCCCGTTTCCAGGGACTTCCTTAAACTAATTGCATCCTCCAGTCTCCGAAAAGTAGTAATGCGCTTGTTGTCAACAGGAACACCGGGCGGTACAATCGGGCTTGCGCCAGTGGCCAGGACCAGCTTGTCGTAAGAATACGCCGACGCCTCTCCGGTCTTCATCGATTTGCAATGCACCTTGCGCGCATCTCTATCTATCCGCTCGACCTTAGTCCCGGTAACCACCTCTAATCCTTTGGCTTCCCGGAAAAAATCTGCATCACGGATGAGGCCGTAGGGTGTCGTCCTGAGCATATCTGCGCTCTGTATATCTCCGGAAACGAAGTATGGCATGCCACAGCCGGCGTAGGAGATAAAAGAACCCTGGTCAACTACCAGAATTTTTGCGTGCGGCAGCCGCCTCCTCGCGCGTGCAGCGGCTCGAAGTCCCGCGGCTGATGCCCCTACAACGATGATACTAATAGTCTGGTCTTCGGTCATGTTCATCCCTCTCAGGTGAATAGTGTAGTCTCAAAATCCAAGCTTTATTATAGCAGATATATTACTCGTCCTCACACTGAAAGTCTCTTCCATGTTCATCTTGTATGGGAAGGGACTACCTCTTGCTCAAACGAGGTAACTAAGTCATAATATCTAGCTGGTCGTGGCAGTCAAATCCTGATACAAATCCCCCTTTGTGTTGTGCGTTGATGGTCGGGTAAAGATTGGAGGTTTAGCAAGTGGCTGAACAGGCGCTTTCCGGACTCAAAATAGTGGAGTACGGCAACTTTGTCTCTGCTCCGTATTGTACCAAGCTTATGGCTGACCTCGGTGCGGAGGTGATAAAGATAGAGGAGCCCGGTTCGGGAGACGAATCGAGGCGGCACGGCCCTTTCCTCAACGATGAGCCTCACCCTGAGAAAAGCGGGCTTTTTTTATATCTGAACACAAACAAGCTGGGTATCACTCTTGATGTCACAACTAAGACAGGACAAAAAATACTGAAACAGTTGCTCAAAGACGCCGATGTCTTTGTGGAGAATAACCCGCCCAGGCAAATGGCCGACCTCGGGCTTGATTACGCCAGTCTGAAGCAGATAAACCCGCGCCTCATCGTGACCTCTATCACCCCCTATGGCCAGACGGGGCCCTACAAAGATTACAAAGGCTACGCACTCAATACCGCTGGCCTGGGGGGACAGACCATGCGTACCGGGGAGCCTCAGCGCGCGCCCTTAGCTCCGCCGCTTTCGCAGAGTCACTATCAGAGCGGCGCTATGGGTGCTGCGGCAACCATGAGCGCTATTTTCGCCCGGAGCTCTGATGGTGAGGGGCAGCACGTCGATATTTCAGAGGCCGAAGTATGGGCCACCATTCACCTGGGCCACGGCGTGCATCTGGGCGTCTTCGAGGGAAGGAAGAGCATTAGGTCGGGACATCGCACTATCAGCGTCTATCCCTGGTGTATCCTCCCTTGTAAGGATGGCTACATGTGCCTCATCGCTATTCAGGGCTTCCAGTGGAAGAGGTTTCTCGAAGCTATGGGCACTCCGGAGTGGATGGCTGATCAAAGGTTCAGGGACCGCATTGTGGTGGCTTTGGAATACGCCGACGAAATGGATGCGATGGTTAAGGCATTAATCATAGGGAAGACTAAGGACGAGCTCTTCGAAATATGCCGGAGAGACCAGATTACCTTCGCTCCCGTGCGGGGCATAGATGAGGTTGCCAACGATCCTCATTTCCAGGAGCGGGGCTATTTTGTGGAGAAGGATCGTGCTAAGACAGGCGCATTGAAATACCCCGGTGCACCTTATAAGCTTTCTCAGAGTCCCTGGCAGCTCAACCGTCCGGCGCCGTTGCTGGGTGAGCACAACGAGGAAATATATTGTGGCCGCCTTGGTTACTCCAGAGAGGATTTGGTGAAGCTGCGCAAGGGCGGGATTATCTAATGTAAGTAAGGGAGAATCACCGAAAATGGCAAATTACCCTTTGAGCGGTTACCGCGTGGTTGATTTTTCGTGGGTGTGGGCTGGCCCTCTGCTGGGCATGATTCTGGCCGATATGGGGGCCGAGGTCATTAAGGTGGAAACGAACAAGCGGCTGGACAGCGCCCGGCTGACCCCGGGACGTTCTACGGTGGGGCCGGAGACAGACTTCGTTTTTCACAGTATCAACCGCAACAAGCTGGGCATCACTGTGGATATGTCCGACCCCAGGGGGGTGGCGCTGATAAGTGAGCTTATTCAGATAAGCGATGTAGCGCTCGACAATTTCTCGCCGCAGGGATTGAGGAAGCTCGGCCTTGAATATGAAAAGCTGAGCAAAATCAATCCCCAGCTTGTCATGATATCTCTGCCGGCTGCAGGGCAATACGGGCCTCTATCTAATATAGTTACCTATGCCCCGTCTCTGGGCGCTCTCTGCGGCTACTCCAGCCTGATCGGCTATCCCGGCGAGCGGGTGCTTGGAGAGCAAACGCCTTATCTCGATGTGACCTCAGCCATTCACGGGGCGTTTGCGGTGCTGTCTGCCCTCTACTATCGGGAAAGGACGGGCAAGGGGCAGTATATAGATATGGCCCAGATAGAAGTGGGAGCCTCTGTCATTGGAGAGGCATTTATGGAATACTTCATGACCGGCAGGGTCCTGGGCACCATGGGGAACCGCAACCCTACCATGGCCCCGCATAACAATTACCCTTGCCAAGGGGAGGACAGGTGGGTCTCCATAGCGGTGGATACCGAGGAGGAGTGGCACAGTCTCTGCGCTGCCATGGGCAACCCGCCCTGGGTTACGGAGAAAAGGTTCAGCGATAAGTTCAATCGGCAGAGAAACATCGAGGAACTGGACAGGCTTGTCTCCGCCTGGACTATCAACCTCAGCAATTACGAGGTGATGGATATTATGCAGAAGGCAGGTGTGGCGGCAGCCCCTTGCCTGGACTTGATGGAACGGTTCTCAGACCCACACTATTCGGAGCGAGGAACCCACTTGCAGGTCGAACATCCTGCGACTGGGGTTGACATTATCTCAGGCATACCCTTTAAGCTCAGCGGGATGCCTGCCGGAGTTCAGCGGCATGCTCCTCTTCTCGGTGAACACAATGACTATGTCTTCCGTGAGCTTCTAGGCAGGACTGAATCTGAGATAGCCCGGCTTATCGAGGAGAAGGTAATCTTCTAGAAAATACGTAGGGCAGGTTTCCAACCTGCCCTACACGGGTCCATTATACCTCTGTTATTATCCTCTGGGCAGTCCCAACCCTCTCATAGCGATGACGTTGCGGTTTATCTCTGAGGTGCCGCCGGCAATGGTATCGCCGCGTGTGTAGAGGTAGGCTTCGTGTAACATTCCCTTGATGGGCACTCCGGGGCCATGTTCCAGTTGCCCATATAGACCCATGATATCCAGTCCGAAGTTACTTATTTTCTGGCCCAGCTCTGCGCCCAGTGTCTTGGCTGTGGATGCCTCATAGTTCGGGACCTGGCTTCTGTCCTCCATCCAGGCGATGCGATAACACATCAATCTTCCCACTTCGCACTCGACAAGGAGGTCGGCCAGCCTGTTGCGTATCACGGGGTCTTCGCTCAATGGCATGCCGTTTCGCTTTGCCTGTTTGCAGTATTTCACGAGTTCGTCTGCCATGCGATGTGCTCTGGCGGTAAGGTCGATACCGGCAGTTCGCTCAAAATCGAGCGCTGTCATAATGTAGCGCCAGCCTTGATTTTCCTCTCCTATACGGTTTTCCACGGGTACGTGAGCGTCATCGAAGAAGACCTCTGAGTTAGCATATGAGTTAGCCATGTTGAGCAGCGGTTTGACAGTTATGCCGGGGGACTTCATATTTACCAGGAGCAAGGTAATTCCTCTATGTTTGGGTGCCTCATGGTCTGTTCTGACTCCCATCCAGCACCAATCGGCGCGGTGGCCACTGCTGATCCATACCTTCTGGCCATTGATTACGTATTCATCACCTTTTCTCACGGCGCGACATTTCATGGACGCCATGTCGGAGCCGACCTCGGGCTCGCTGTAGGCGGTGCACCAGAAGGTTTCCCCGGCGGCGATTTTAGGCAGATGCCTTTTCTTTTGCTCCTCGGTTCCGAACATCATAAGTGTGGGCCCTATCCAGTTGACGCCGCCTACACCCATGTCGACACCAGGCACCGAGTGGTACGCCATCTCTTCCCTGTAAATAACATGCTCCATATGTGAAGCGCCGAGGCCGCCGTATTCTTTAGGCCAGGCGATGGTGAGCCACTTCCTGGCTGCCAGCTTCTTGGCCATCTTCTTGGCAGCCTCCCAGCCCGAATCGGTGCCGTATTCCTCGTTAACTCCTCCCTCTCCTACCCACCCCGGAGGCAGCTCCCTGGCAATGAACTCTCTGAGTTCTTTTCGCAGGGCGTTTTCTTTCTCTGTGAACCCGAACTCCATCTAATCAAGCTCCTTTCGCAAGAGGGGAATCTAAAAGAGAGCTAATATGCTCAAAACCGTGAATATTCTAGCATATCGCTGCGCTCGGTTCAATCAGAGACCCACGATCACAGAGTTATCTCATTATCCAATAAGAAGGATTCATAAACTCCGGTATCTAGTCTCTTACGACTAACATATGAGAATACAACCATATAGCCATTGCACAATAGTACTAGTAACCCTGTGTAGGCAAATACATATTTGATATAGTTGCTAAGTACCTTCTGGGACTTCTAATAAGAAGTCCTATGATGTACTATTGAACTGAGAGCAGCAATAGCTGGCCCTAAATAGATTTTTCAGGAGTGTTAGCATGGCGAATGTAAAATTGGTCTCAAACAGACAACATTTACCAGACGGAGATGTAAGCAAAGGCATGGCTTTTGATAGCCTGCTCGGAGATGGTGAACTAGCGGCAGCAGTGCTGGACGGCTTGCTTGATGGCATTGTTTTGGTCAACATGCAAGGTGAAGTAGTCTATGTTAATAAGGCATTCGAAAAGATGCTTGGCTATAAAGCTGATGAGCTTGTTGGCAGGTCTGCTTTAGCATTGCCAACATACCAGGGCATCAAACAGGGCTCAGACAAGGCCGCGCTGATTTTAAAACAAGTGATTGAGAAAGGCTTCGCCGACCCAGTTGATATGGTTGCCCTGACCAAGGACGGAAGAAAGATCCCGCTGAGCTTTACCTCTTCCGTCATAAAAGATGCTAACGGCGATCCAACAAAGTTCGTCGCAGTTGTAAGAGACATTACGGAGCGCAAAAGGATGGAGGAGGCGCTGCGTCGAAGTGAACAAATGTCCAGTGGGATGTTGTCGACCGCCGGGACAGGCATCTACCTCTTGCAAGAAGGACGCTTCCAATATGTGAACCGTCTCTTTGAGGAGATTTCAGGCTATTCCAGCGATGAAGTGAAAGGCAAGTATTCCCTCGACTATGTCCATCCGGACGACAGGGAGTTTGTTCATACAAAAGCGATAGAAATTTTGAAAGGCGAGAGCAGTCTGCCATACGAGTATAGGCTTATGAGAAAAGATGGTGAG
>JBBIRL010000017.1:0-16363 GCA_037441825.1 Dehalococcoidia bacterium
CGTCCAGGCCTTCGCGGGCTACAGCCTGGGCGAGGCGGATATCGTACGCAAGGCGATGGGGAAGAAAATCCCCGAGGTGATGAAAAAGGAGATGCAACGCTTCCTCGCCGGGGCGGAGAAAAAGGGGTTCTCCAAAGAGCTGGCAGAGCAGGTGTGGAAACTCATTGAACCCTTCGCTGGCTACGCCTTCAACAAGGCACACAGCGTGAGCTACGCCATGATCGCCTACCAGACCGCCTATCTCAAAGCAAACTACCCCGTAGAATTCATGTCCGCCCTGCTCATCAAACACATGGGTCAAGCAGATAAAATAGCTCTGGCCGTTTCAGAATGTCACCGACTGGGCATTAGAGTGCTGCCCCCGGATGTCAGCCGAAGCGGGGAGACCTTCACCATTGAACAAAATGGTGATACTCCTGCGGCTATCCGCTTCGGGCTGGCAGCGATTAAGAATGTCGGTGCTTCAGCCATCAGACCCATCATCGTTGCCAGGGAAGAAGGTGGCCCCTTCAAATCAATTGAGGACTTCTGCCGCCGGGCTGATCTCAGGAACCTTAACAAACGGGCATTGGAAAGTATAATAAAAGCTGGAGCGCTGGACTCTCTGGGAAACCGCGGCGCCCTTCTGGCTGGCGTGGACCGTATCCTGTCACTGGCGCAAACAGAGCAGCGCCTCAAAGAAAAAGGCCAGTCCACCATGTTCGATCTATGGGGACAGAGTGTGGAGGTCCCATTGCCCGGCATTGAACTCCAGCAAGTAGAAGTGCCCGCAAAAGAAAAGCTGACCTGGGAAAAAGAGCTGCTGGGAGTATACCTCTCCGAACACCCATTTACCCAAGCCTCTAAACACTTGTCTTCTCAGGTTGATGTTTTCTGCGGGCAGGTCAGCGAGGAAATGATAGGCCAGACAGTGGTTACGGCAGGGACAGTCACTTCAGTACGGCAATCGTACACTAAAGATAAACGGCCCTTTGTCAGTGCTGTCATCGAAGACTTCGGTGGCAGCATAGAAGTGACGGCCTGGACCGAGGTATATGAACGAACCAAAGACCTCTGGCAAGAGGGGAATACCCTCTTAGTCAAAGGCAAAGTGAAGTCCAGGGGCGAGGGAGTGCAATTGACCTGCTTCACCGCATCACTGTACCAACCAACCAGTGCTGAGGAGCCTTCCGACGTAATAAAACCGCCGCAAGCAGTCCCGTCTCGCCGCAGATTGCAGATAAATCTCCCCACATCTGAGGACGCCAACGCTGACATCTCCCGTCTCAGGCAAGTATTTGACACCCTCAGGCTGTTCCCGGGAGATGATGAGGTCCATCTTGCCATTGTCGGCAGCGAAGGGGTTACAAAACTCGAAGTGCCCGATCTGGCTACGGGCTATTGCTCTGAGCTCCACCGCCAACTGGTCAGTTTAGTTGGGGAAGACAACTTACTTGTGTAAAATCGTAGCTGCCGGGGTTCAACTGGTAACACCCAGCCGAGCAGCTTCGAGTTCGAGAAGACACCTTTTCATCGCCAAACCGCCGCTAAATCCGCCTAGATTACCATTGCTAGCGATCACCCGATGACAGGGCACAATGATGGGGAAGGGGTTTCGAGCCAGTGCCCCGCCGACTGCACGACAGGCCCGAGGACTTCCGATTTGCTGCGCAACCCAGGCATAGGTTCTGGTTTCCCCATAAGGGATAGAGCGAGTCGCATTCCAGACATCCCGATGAAAGGCGGTAGCGCCACTGAGGTCAAGACTGTCCGGGAAAGATACCCGCCCACCATCGAAGTAGCGCTGAAGTCGATAGGGAAGATCACCAAATGCAGAAGTGTCTTCGACAACATCGTCTGCAAATTCTTTTATCTCAGATAGCACTGCCTTTCGAGACGATTTGGGCAGCGTAAGGAGAGCAATGCCTGCCTCAGAACCACCCATCCCCACCCACCCGAATTTAGTACGGACGACTGCATATTCAATCATTGAATCAAGCTCCAAAGCCAAAATAAAAGCTATCGAAAACTGCTAACAACCCTACTATAATCAGAACCATCTGTATTTACAACCCAAAATAATTCTCACAGGATTCTCGTAAAATTGTTACTTGTATTTGTTGCTCCAATATGATATGATGACCTCGGATTGGCTGAGTAAGAATTGCCCAGGCGTGGGCTAAAGGGCTATTTGGGAGGAGTTAGAGTTAGGAGATGGTGACAGAGAAGGAGAAGGCGCTCGATATAGCGATCAGCCAGATCGAAAAGCAATTCGGCAAAGGATCGATCATGAGGTTGGGGGAGGCCTCTGCAAAAGTAGCAGTCGAGGTTATACCCACAGGGTCGCTCTCTTTGGACCTGGCCCTGGGAATTGGCGGTATTCCGCGGGGGCGGGTAAGTGAGATTTTTGGCCCTGAAGCTGCCGGGAAATCAACCTTGTGCCAGCACATAATAGCTGAAGCTCAAAGGGCCGGCGGAAAGGCGGCGTATATAGATGTGGAACACGCTCTCGATCCCGCTTACGCTGCCTGTTGTGGGGTTGAACTGGACGACCTGCTTATCTCCCAGCCGGATACCGGGGAGCAAGCCCTGGAGATCACCGAAACTCTAGTCCGTAGCGGGGCCATAGATATAGTGGTCATCGATAGCGTGGCCGCTCTTGCCCCGAGGGCAGAGATCGAGGGGGAGATGGGGGATTCCCATGTCGGATTGCAGGCGCGGTTAATGTCCCAGGCGCTGCGTAAACTGTCAGCGGCCATAAGCAAGTCGCGTACCGCAGTGGTATTCGTCAACCAGTTAAGGGAGAAGGTAGGCATTATCTTTGGTAATCCCGAAGTAACTCCAGGAGGTAGAGCTCTCAAATTTTACAGTTCGGTAAGAATCGATCTAAGGCGAGTTGACAACATTAAAGTTGGAACCAAGGTAGTGGGCACCAGAATTAGGGCCAAGGTAGTCAAAAACAAAGTCGCTTCCCCCTTTAGGTCAGCCGAGTTTGATATTATGTTTGGTCAAGGCATCAGCAAGGATGGCGACTTACTCGACCTTGGGGTTGTGATGGGGATAATTAAAAAGAGCGGCGCCTTTTTCTCCTTTGGAGAGACTCGAATTGGTCAGGGACGCGAGAATGCCAAAGAATACCTAAAACAGCACCATGACATGGCACAAGAGATAGAGCGCCAGATTAGGACAACCGCCAGCGCACAAAGAGAATTCTTCTCTGCCGACTCCGAGCCCGCATCCGCAGACTAACTCCGGTCCCACAGCCCGAGCGCCACAGCCTGGCCTTCCCAATGGGAATGTCTAACCTTGCTTCAGGCTAATTAAGTTCAGAGAACGAGGATGAAGACCATAACTGCTATTGAGTCCCAGAAAGCGCAAAAGGGGAGAGTCAATGTATTCCTGGATGGGGCTTTTGCCTTCAGCGTAGCAGCCACAATCGGTCTTCAAGAGGGACAGAGGTTATCATCTACTGAGATCGAAAACCTCAAAAATGATGAGCTATTTCATCGGTCCCTTAATAGCGCGCTCAGGTTTCTGAGCCCGCGTCCTCGCAGCGAGTCAGAGATAAAGTCCAGGCTGCGCCGTCATGGTTACGAAATTAACGTAATCCAGCAGGTGATTGACAAGCTAAAAGAGCAAAAGTTGGTAGACGATAACGCCTTCGCCCAATTCTGGCGGGAGAATCGGGAGAATTTTAAGCCCCGCAGCCGCCGACTCATTGAGATAGAGTTGAAGCAAAAAGGGGTAAACGCTGAAACAATTGCCGAGGCCACTGAAATGGTCGACGATGACATCGCTGCCTACAAGGCAGCCCAAAGAAAAGCCATCTCGCTAGCAGGTTTGGATTACCTCAGCTTTCGTAAACGTTTGGGGACTTTCCTGAGGCAACGTGGCTTTCCCTACGAGGTAATAAATACAACTATAGAAAGGGTATGGCAGGAGCAGGGCAATATACAACCCGACCTGCGGGCCTGCGGTACGGAAAGAGGGTTTTAAAAAATGAATGTCATTTATTTGGTAGTAACAGCTATTGCAGCTCTCCTCATCGGAGGAGCAATCGGTTTCTTAATCAGAAACCTTATTATGGCGAGGAGAATTCACCTCGCCCGAAGAGATGCCGACAAGATTCTGGAAGAAGCATCGACCAAGCAGAAAGAAATACTCCTCGAGGCAAAAGAGGAAGCAATAAAGATCAAGGCCGAGCTCGAGAATGAGACTCGGGGGCGCCGTTCCGAGCTTCACCGCCAGGAAAGACGCATAGCCCAGAAAGAGGAGAACCTCGACCGTAAAACCGAGGGGATTGAGCGCCGAGAACGCAGCACTATCGCTAAGGAAAAAGAGATAGAGAGGTCACTGGCGCAGCTCGACGAATTCAAGAAAAAACAGGTTCATCAGCTTGAGCTCATATCTGGCATGTCCACATCAGAGGCCAAGACGCTGCTATTGGCCACAGTCGAGGAAGAAGCCCGGCAGGACATGGCAAAGCGCATCCGCGAGGTCGAATCTCAGATGAAAGAGGAGGCAGAGCAAAAAGCCCGCGAGGTTGTTGCCTTTGCCATCCAGAGATGTGCTACTGATGTTGTCTCTACTACTACAGTATCCGTGGTCCCTTTGCCCTCAGATGATATGAAAGGACGCCTCATCGGTCGTGAGGGTCGCAATATCAGGGCACTGGAAAATGCTACCGGCGTCGACCTTATAGTAGACGACACGCCCGAAGCCGTTACGATATCATGCTTCGACCCGATTCGCCGCGAGATAGCCAGGTTGTCCCTGGAGAATTTAATCCTCGACGGCCGCATCCATCCTGCTCGTATTGAGGAGGTGGTGTCTAAGGCTAAGCAAGAGGTGGACGCCATTATCCAGACAGAGGGAGAGCAAGCAGCATATAAGGCAGGAGTGGTGGGACTCCACCCCGAGCTAATCAAGCTGCTGGGACGCCTTAAGTTCCGCTTCAGCTACGGACAGAACGTGCTGATTCATAGCATCGAGGTATCATATCTGGCAGGAATGATTGCAGCCGAGCTGGGCGCTAACGTTAATATAGCTAAGACAGCAGGTTTATTGCATGACATCGGCAAGGGGGTAGACCAAGAGATAGAGGGGCCGCATGCCGCTATCGGCGCCGACTTAACAAAGCGGCTGGGCAAATCCATGGAGGTATCTCGAGCCATCGGTGAGCATCATGGAGAAACTGACTCCATGAGCGTCTATGGCTTCATTGTATCAGCCGCTGATGCTATCTCCAGTTCGAGGCCGGGGGCCAGAAGAGAATCCCTGGACCAACACTTAAAGAGGCTCGAGGCATTGGAGAATGTGGCTTCGAGTTTCCCCGGTGTGGAGAAATCGTTCGCCATCCAGGCTGGCCGCGAGGTCCGCATCCTGGTGAAGCCCCAGGAAATAGACGACCTGGCTGCAGCCAGGTTAGCCAGAGACATTGTGAAGAAGATAGAGGAAAACCTGGAGTACCCCGGGCAGATAAAGGTCACTGTAATCCGCGAGACGCGAGCAGTGGATTACGCTAAGTAACAACCAAATCGAGCCGAGGGAGGGCTATTGCGAATATTAATGGTTGGCGATGTAATAGGAAAACCCGGGAGGAAGGCTGTATCAGTTTTACTCCCGGAGTTGCGCAAAAAGCATGAAATAGACCTGATTGTTGCCAACGGCGAAAATGCCGCCGGGGGCATCGGGCTTACCCCGGATACTGCCCAGGAGCTTTTCCAATCTGGGGTAGATGTTATCACATCAGGGAATCATATCTGGTACCATAAGGATATTGTTCCCTATATAGACAGCGAGCCACGCATCTTACGCCCGCTGAATATGCCACCGGGCGTCCCCGGCCATGGCTACATGATGACAGAAAAAGCAATGATAGTAAGCCTGCTGGCACGCGTATTTGTGGGAAACTTTGATTGCCCTTTTCGAGCCATGGACCGCCTTCTGGAAGAGGTCAATCCCAGGCCGCCCGTCATCTTGGTCGACTTCCATGGAGAAGCAACGGCAGAAAAGATAGCGTTGGGATGGTATCTGGATGGCCGGGTCAGCGCTGTGCTGGGAACCCATACCCATGTCGGTACCATCGATGCCCGAGTTTTGCCACAGGGTACAGCCTTTGTCAGCGACGTCGGCATGGTAGGGCCTATGAACTCTGTTATCGGTGACGATATAGATTCGGTAATTGAAAGGTTCCTCACCTTAATGCCTCATCGCTTATCTGTGGGCAAGGGAAATCAGATTTTCAACTCGGTTCTGGTAGATGTGGATGAGGATAGCGGCAGAGCCTCAAGCATCAGCCGGCTGGATCTGGAGTTGACAGACAGATGAGGGCAGACCTTCACCTCCACACCACCGCCTCAGATGGAAGGTTAACCCCCCAGGAGTTGGTACGGAAAGCAATCGAGCTTAAGCTCGATGTTATCGCTATCACGGATCACGACTCGGTAGAAGGTGTACTGCCTGCTCTCGAGGCAGCCAGAAGCTCCACTCAGCTTATGGTCATACCCGGGGTGGAGATAAATACCGATGTCCCCAAGGGCGAGGTTCACATCCTGGGTTATTTCATAGATTACCGCGACCCTGGACTCAACCGCACCCTGGAGGAGCTGCGTAATTCCCGCTATGAGCGTGGTAAAAAGATGGTAGCCAAGCTGGCAGAGATAGGCCTTAATATAGACTGGGGGAGAGTGCAGGAATTGGCTGGCGGCGGCTCGATAGGACGCCCTCACATTGCTCAGGCAATGCTGGACCAAGGCTACGTATCTTCTCTTAGGGAAGCCTTCACCAAGTATATCGGACGCAATGGCCCTGCCTACGTTGAACGCAAAAAACTGACCCCGATCGAAGCAGTTAAGGTAGTGCTTGACGCAGGCGGTCTGCCAGTCCTCGCCCACCCTGCAGATATCGAACCGCTCGAGCCTTTTCTACTCCAATTGAAGAAAGCGGGAATCGTAGGCATAGAAATCTACTACAACGGCTATAACTCTAAAACGATCGCTCAACTTAAGAGATTTGCCAGGAAGCTTGACCTTATAGCTTGCGGAGGCAGCGATTACCACGGACTGGGCGAATACATTGGCGCCGATATCGGCAGCGTAGACCTGCCCGGAGAGTCTGTGGAGCAGCTCATCTCTTTATCAAAGCAAAAAAGGACGGTGATGCCATGATATTAGGTTCCAGAGAAATCCAGCAGATAATCCCACATCGCTGGCCCTTCCTTCTGATAGACAAGATTATCGACCTGAAGCCGGGTGAGGAGGCAGTGGGGATTAAGAATATTTCCGCCGGCGAGATCTTCTTCCAGGGCCACTTTCCTGGCTATCCTATCTTCCCCGGAGTACTCATCATCGAAGCCCTGGCGCAAGTCGGTGCCGTGGCGATATTAAGCCTCGCTGAGAACAAGGGCAAGACCGCCCTCTTCGCTGCGGTCGACGGGTTTCGCTTTCGCAAGCCAGTGCTTCCGGGGGACTGCCTGCGCCTGGAAGTAAAGCTCACCAAGATGCGAGGCCCCATAGGCAAGGGTACGGCAAAGGCGACTGTTGAGGATAAGACAGTTGCTGAAGGCGAGCTAACCTTTGCTCTCACCGGCTCGGGAGAGACCCCGGGAGAAAAACAGGAATGAGATGTGCCATCCACCCTGATATTGAGACTGAACTCAGGTGTGGTAAGTGTTTGCAGCCCATCTGCCCGAAGTGCATGGTTCAAACCCCGGTAGGGGCGCGCTGCCCAAAGTGTGCTGCGCTGAAAAAGCTGCCGGTTTATGAAATCTCGACCATTTTCTATATAAGGGCAATTGCCGCCGGTTTAGCAACCGCTGCGATAGTGGGCGCTATCTGGCCGTATGTACCCCTGGGTGGCTTCTTCTTATTCTTCATAGCTCTAGTCGTAGGTTACGTCATTGGGGAAGCAGTCAGCCTTTCAGCAAACAGAAAACGTGGCCCGGGCCTGCAGATAATTGCCGGGATAAGTGTGGCTGTGAGTTATGTCGTTAGAAGCCTTATCGAGGCGCCACCAGAGCGCTTTTTACATACGTTCGCCGACGTATACGGACTAATCGCTCTAGTTTTAGGTATTATCGTTGCGGTTGGTTTACTGCGCCGAAATTGACAGGTTTCACTTTTTGTGCTAATATCGCGCAGGATTAATATTTTTTCAGGAGTCTTATCCCCCGGAGACGGCAATGTTTTTAGTAAATATTATTAATTATTGCCGAAGCAAGATGGGATGCGGTATTTATGCAGGGAGTACTTTCTCGGACCATTGTCGCAATAATCATCGGCATCGGGGGGTGGCAGCTAGGCAAGTTCATCGGTGGGAGGACAAACGCAAGTACTGAGTTAGCCTGGATTTTGACTCTCGCTATCGGTGGCTATGTCTTCGGCTATTTGCTCGCCCCGTACCTGACCATCCGCCCCTGGCGGTGGGCTCGAAGGCGTATCCGTGTGATGCCGCGGATGCTCCAAGTGCCTAGTCTTGTGGCTGCAGCCATAGGGCTGGCTTTTGCTTTAGTTATCACAGCCCTGGCAACCTTGCCCCTGTCTCTGCTCCCAGAGCCCTGGGGAAAATGGTCGCCTCTTATTCTTGGCTTGTTTTTGTGTTTTCTCTTTGTCCCTATCATGGTGCTCCAGGGGCCTGCTGTTTTACGGTTTTTCTTCAGCGGTGCCCCCAACCTACCAGCGTCCAGGGATAACAGAAATGACCTCCTTATACTGGATACAAATGCTATCATCGACGGGCGGATAGCCGACATCATCCAGACAGGCTTCATCCACGGCACCTTGCTCATTCCCAGGTTTGTCCTCGATGAGTTGCGGCACATCGCCGATTCCCCTGATGTGCTGCGCCGCAATCGAGGAAGGAGAGGCCTGGAGATGTTGACCCAGCTTCAGAAAGGATCAGATGTCCCGGTTCAGATTTCTGATATTGACTTCGAAGATACCCACGAAGTCGATTCCAAGCTAGTAAGGTTAGCCAAAACACTGCGCTGCCCCATTGTCAGCAATGATTTCAATCTCAATAGAGTAGCTACGCTTCAAGGCGTAAAGGTGCTAAACGTCAATGAGCTGGCTAATGCTGTCAAACCAGTTATCCTGCCCGGAGAGGACATGACATTGCGCATTGTCCAGGAGGGCAAGGAGCCAGGCCAAGGCATTGGTTTCCTTGACGATGGCACCATGGTTGTGGTCGAAGGAGGACGCCGCCATCTCAATGCAGAGATCAGTATCGCTGTTACCAGGGTATTACAAACTGCGGCTGGTCGAATGATCTTCGCACAACCCAGAGAACCCGTCGATGAAAAAGGTAAACGTTAAAGTCGGCGCTGTAATCGTTGCTGCTGGCACCAGTACCCGAATGGGTGGGATAGACAAAGTCTTCGCCCCATTAAACGGAGAACCCCTGCTGGCTAAGGTGACGACTGTCTTCCAGAATTGCCCTTCAGTCAATGAGATAGTCATCGTATTGGCCAAAAAAAGCCTGGAGCAGGGACGTACGCTGGTGAAGGGACGAGGCTGGCCTAAAGTGGTTGCGGTATGCGCAGGAGGACCAAGGCGTCAGGATTCGGTAAAAGAAGGACTGCGGCGGCTCGCTGAATGCGACTGGGTAGTGATCCATGATGGCGCCAGGCCTTGTGTCAGCGCAGATTTGATCGAACGAGGGTTGATAGCAGCTCAAGAAAGTGGGGCTGCAATTGCGGCAGTGCCAGTTAAAGATACTATCAAAATCGTCTCTCGCCGCGGCTTCGTGCAACAGACACCTGCTCGCCAATGCCTGTGGGCCGCACAGACGCCTCAGGTCTTTCGCTACGACCTTATAGCAGAAGCTTACCGCCAGGTAGATGAGGAGGTAACCGATGACGCCGCGCTGGTGGAAAAGCTAGGTCACAAGGTCGAGGTCTACATGGGGTCCTATCATAACATCAAAGTGACCACCACCGAGGACCTAGCAGTGGCCGAGGTCCTGCTGCAAAAACAGGGAGCAAAACAGCCCGCGACCACGGAGGCCTTATGCGCGTCGGTATCGGCTACGATGCCCATCAGCTAACCCCAGGTCGCCCTCTCGTTCTAGGTGGCGTAGAAATACCCTTTGAGAAAGGGCTTAAAGGCTGGAGCGACGCTGACGTTGTAGTGCACGCCATAATGGATGCACTGCTCGGTGCCGCGGCCCTGGGAGATATAGGAAACCACTTTCCCCCAAACGATCCCACTTACAAGGATATTTCCAGCATTACCTTATTAAACCGCGTCGGCGGTTTGCTCCGGACACAGGGCTGGCGCATAGGCAATGTCGATGCTACAATAATTGCGGAGCGTCCCCTCCTCCAACCTTTCATCAGCCAGATGAAACAGAATATAGGCCAAGCCTTGTCTATCAGTGAAAGGCAAGTCAGCATAAAGGCCACCACCAACGAAGGTATAGGTTTCATAGGGAGAGAAGAGGGAATCGCTGCATATGCTGTAGCTTTAATAGGGAAATTCGATGAAGATATATAACACCCTTTCCGGTAAAAAAGAGGATTTCAGACCCCAAGACGGTACAGTGAAAATGTATGTCTGCGGGGTCACGCCTTATGCTCCCAGCCATCTTGGCCATGCCATGAGCTATATCGTCTTCGACACTATCAGACGCTACCTTGAATTTCGAGGCTATAAAGTAAAATACGTCCAAAATTTCACCGACATCGATGACAAAATCATAGCCCGCGCCAACAAGTCGGGTATTTCGTCTAAAGAACTGGCGCAAAGATTTATAGACCAGTACTTCGTGGACATGGACACCCTCAATATAAAACGGGCCGATATTTACCCCAGAGCCACTGAAGAAATACCCAAGATAATCGAGCTAATCCAGGGTTTGGTGAAAAAAGGGCATGCCTATCAAGCTGGAGGCGATGTCTATTTTCGGGTGCAGAGCGACCCCGACTACGGCAAGCTCAGCCACCGCACACTGGATGGCATGATGGCCGGCGCCCGCGTAGAGATAGGTGAAGCCAAAGAGCATCCCCTGGATTTTGCCTTGTGGAAGACAGCCAAGCCCGGCGAGCCGCAGTGGCACAGCCCCTGGGGCCCGGGGAGGCCGGGGTGGCATATCGAATGCAGCGCCATGTCGCTCAAATACTTAGGGGAAACCCTCGACATCCACGGTGGAGGACAAGACCTCATCTTCCCTCATCATGAAAACGAGATCGCTCAATCCGAGTCTTTCACGGGTATCAAACCCTTCGTCCGCCACTGGCTGCATAACGGACTGCTGCAATTAGGCGAGGAAAAAATGAGCAAGTCCACGGGGAAGCTGGTAGCTATCAGCGAAGCGCTAGCTAAGTACAGCCCGGACGCTCTCAGACTCTGGGTGCTCAACTCCCATTACCGCAGCCCCATAACCTACTCCGATGAGAATTTGACAGCAACGGAGAAAGGCGTAGAGAGGTTACGCAATACCGACAGGCTGGTTGTCAAAGAACCTGCAACCGTTGCAATAGACGCCCAATCATACAAAGAGCGGTTTATCGAAGCTATGGACGACGACTTCAGCACCCCGCAGGCGATAGCAGCCCTATTCGACCTGGCGAGAGAGATCAACCGGGGCAACGACGAAGGTCTGCATATAGGCGAAGCACTTAGGACACTCAGAGAACTTGCCAGCATTCTGGGATTGACTTTGCGTTCGGAGTTAGCGATTCCAGAAATTCCGATTCAGGCTCTGGTAGAACTTGCACACAAACATACAGTGGAGTTAAAAGGGTCGAAAGATGCTACCATCATAGTCAGTATGCTTTCAGAGAAGCGACATACATTGCGAAGAGAAAAGAAGTATCAGCTTGCTGACAGCATTCGGAACGGCCTCAAGCAACTGGGCATCACCTTGGAGGATACCCCGGAGGGAACGATTTGGAGATACAGGAAACCTTGACTTTGAGTTTTTTTACTTTTATACTTATATACTTAGTGCACTTGAACTTAAAAAGGTCGAAAAGGCCCGAGTAGCGCAACGGCAGCGCAGCCGATTTGTAATCGGCAGGTTAGCGGTTCGAATCCGCTCTCGGGCTCTGGGCAGATACCGGAGGGGTGGGTGAGAGGCTAATACCAACAGACTGTAAATCTGTCGCCTGAAATGGCTACGCAGGTTCGAATCCTGCCCCCTCCACCATGCAGCGCGCCCACATAGCTCAGCGGTAGAGCACCTTCTTGGTAAGAAGGGGGTCACCAGTTCAAATCTGGTTGTGGGCTGGACTTTATCGGATCGGGAGGAAGAATAAAGTGGCAAAGAAAGTGTTTCAGCGAACCAAACCACATGTCAACGTGGGCACGATCGGGCATGTCGACCATGGCAAGACAACCCTGACAGCAGCAATAACAAAGATTCTAGCTACAGCAGGGTATGCTCAGTTTCGCCCCTTTGACTCTATTGATAATGCCCCAGAGGAGAAGGCCAGGGGCATGACAATCGCTATAGCTCACATAGAGTATGAGACAGATAAGCGCCATTACGCCCATGTGGACTGTCCTGGTCACGCAGACTATATCAAGAACATGATAACCGGCGCTGCCCAGATGGATGGTGCCATATTGGTAGTGGCTGCTGATGATGGAGTTATGCCTCAAACACGAGAGCACCTCCTCCTCGCCAAGCAGGTCGAGGTTCCCTCAGTGCTGATTGCCCTGAACAAGATTGATGCAGTAGATGACCCCGACCTGTTGGAAGTCACCGAGTTGGAGTTGAGAGAGGAATTGCTACCCAAATACGGCTTCCCCGGTGACAAGACCCCCATTATACGAGTTAGTGCCCTCAAGGCTCTGGAGTGCGGATGCGGCAAGAGAGACTGCCAGTGGTGTGGCAAAATCTGGCAACTCATGGATGCAGTGGACAACTACATCCCGCTACCCAAGCGTCCTGCAGACAAGCCATTCCTCATGTCCGTAGAGGACGTCTTCGCCATCAAAGGACGAGGCACTGTGGCCACAGGCAGGGGCAAGAGGTTGAGATAGTAGGTATGAAGGAGACCAGAAAGACAGTGGTCACCGGCGTGGAGATGTTCCACAAGACGCTGGAGGAAGGGCAACCGGGTGATGCTGTCGGCTGCCTGCTGCGAGGGGTTGAGCGGGACGACATAGAGCGAGGACAGGTGCTGGCCTTCCCCGGTTCAATAAAGCCTCATACTCTTATCGAAGCTCAGGTATATGTACTGACCAAGGAAGAGGGTGGCCGCCACACACCGTTCTTCAATGGATATAGACCCCAATTCTACATCAGAACTATGGACATTACCGGAACTGCCGAGCTACCACAGGGGGTTGAGATGGCGATGCCCGGCGACAACCTCAATCTGAAGATAAAGCTAATTGTTCCCATGGCTTTGGAGCAAGGAGTTAGATTCGCAATTAGAGAGGGTGGTAGAACGGTCGGATCCGGCTTGATAACAAAAGTTCTAGAGTAAAAATGCCTAAAAAATCTGAGGCCCGAAATATTATCTACCTCGCCTGCACTGAGTGCAAGGAGAGGACATATACCACGATCAAGAATAAAAAGAACGACCCCGGGAGGTTGGAGTTAAAGAAGTACTGCCCCCGCTGTCGAAAGCACACTTTGCACAAAGAGACAAAGTAAAATATAGAGAGCAGTAGTGAAGAGTCCGGCTGCAGTAAACAAACAGGGCAAACCAAGATTCAAGTTCGTTAGTGACATCATCTCCGAGCTGAAGAAGGTAACATGGCCAACAAGACGAGAGGCTACCTATTTAACCACTCTCGTGATTATCTTCACAGTAATAGTTGCTATAGCCCTCGGGGTGATTGACTACGGCTTCTCTAAATTGATGGATGTTATTTTGCTCAAGTAGTGCTTGGCCGTGCAATAAAACAACAGCAGGATTGTGACAGTAGTCTCTGCCTCGATGGATTTACATCCCTGAACATTGAATATGGATAAGACCCTTATGGAACAAAACGCAAAGAAGTGGTACGTCATCCACACCTACTCGGGATACGAAAACCGGGTCAAGACTAACCTGGAACATCGTATCAAGTCAATGGATGTGGGAGATAAAATATTCCAGGTAGTTGTGCCCACCGAAGATGAAATCGAGATCCGAGACGGACAACGACGTACCGTGGCGAAAAAGATATTCCCCGGTTATATACTGGTTGAAATGATTATGGATGAAGAAAGCTGGCACGTTGTGCGCAATACCCCTGGAGTCACCGGCATCGTAAGCGCCCAGGATGATAAGGGGAAGGTCGAGCCCGTTCCCCTCGATGAACCTGAGGTTAAAACAATCCTGAAACAAATGGAGGCCGAGACCCCGAGAGTCAAGGTTGGCTTCAACAGGGGGCAGAGCGTTCGTATCGTTGACGGGCCATTCATAGACTTCATAGGTGTAGTTGACGATATCAATGCTGAGAAGGGCAAAGTAAAGGTCCTGGTTTCCTTCTTTGGCCGGGAGACTCCCGTTGAATTGGATTTCCTACAGGTAGAAAGGCTCTAACTAATACATCAAGAGACAGAAGGTTTAAGAATATGGCAAAAAAGATCAAGGCAGTAGTCAAACTTCAGATTGAGGCGGGTAAAGCGAACCCGGCTCCACCGGTAGGCCCTGCGCTGGGGCAGCATGGTGTTAATATCATGGCCTTCTGCAAGGAATATAACGAGCAGACTGCATCACAGGCCGGCGCAGTAATCCCGGTGGAAATAACTATTTACGAAGACCGCTCTTTTACCTTCGTTACCAAGACGCCACCAGCAGCCGATCTGCTGAGGAAGGCACTGGGCGCGGAGAAAGGAAGTGATAACCCCAGCCGAAACAAAATCGGCACCCTGCCGCAGGAGAAAATCCGCGAGATCGCCAAACTTAAGCTCAAAGACCTCAATGCTAAAGATCTCGAGGGGGCGATGCGGATGGTTGAGGGTACGGCACGAAGCATGGGAATCGAGATCACAAGGTAGGAGCAATATGGCTAAACACGGTAAAAAGTATCAGGAAGCAGAAAAGCTTATAGACAGGACTAAGGCATACAATCCCGAGGAAGCTATTAGTTTAACTAAGAAGACGTCTTACACCAAATTTGACCAGACAGTTGAACTACATTTGCGCATGGGCGTTGACCCACGCCACGCCGACCAGCAGGTTCGCGGTGTAGCTCTTTTGCCAAACGGCCTGGGCAAACCACTGCGAGTCTTAGTCTTCGCCCAGGGCGAGGCACAGAAAATCGCCCAGGATGCCGGAGCGGATTCTGTTGGCGGTGACGATATTGCTAAAAAGATAGAAGAGGGCTGGCTCGAATTCGATATCGCTATCGCGACCCCCGATATGATGCCCAGAATAGGCAAGTTGGGCAAGATTCTGGGGCGGAAAGGGCTCATGCCCAACCCGAAATCAGGAACTATATCGCAACCTGCTGACCTGCCGCGGGTTATCGCCGACGCTCGCAAAGGCCGGGTTGAATTCAAGCTGGACAAGACCGCCATCATCCATACGCCGGTAGGCAAAGTCAGCTTCGACGACAAGAAGCTGCTGGAAAACCTGGCTGCAATAGTTGAAGCTGTGGTCAAGGCAAAGCCCAGCGGCGCCAAAGGTCAGTATATAAAAACTGCCACACTAACTACCTCAATGGGACCGGGAATCAAACTCGATCTAACGCCAACCCTCTCCCTGACTACCTCTTAGCAGTTGGCTTTATCCCTATTCAGTTACAACAGGCGTTTAGACACGACTGTGCGAAAGGAGAGCCAGATGGTAGGGATTGTTTCCTACGGCGCTTACATACCCATTTACCGCCTTAGCCGTGACATGCCCTGGTTGACCTGGGGTGGGCTGCCCGTCGGGGGAGAAAGGTCGGTTGCCAACTTCGATGAAGACAGCATCACTATGGCGGTGGAGGCCGGGAACAATTGTCTGCAGGGCTTCAACCGGGACGAGGTCGATGCCCTATTCCTGGCTTCTACCACGACCCCCTACAAAGAGAAGCAGTGCGCCGGCATTGTTGCGGAAGCGCTTGACCTCAAACGTAACATCAGAACCGCAGACTTCACCAACTCCTTGAGGTCAGCGACCGTTGCCATGAGAGCTGCTATGGATGCCATTGCTGCCGGCTCGGCGAAGAAGGTACTTGTAGTTGCCGCAGATTGCCGCATGGGGCAGCCTTCCACAGAGTACGAGCAGGCATTTGGAGACGGGGCTGCTGCTATCCTTCTGAGCAGCACTGACGTAATCGCAAGCATCGATGCGTGTCACACCCACTACAACGATATCATGGACCTGTGGCGACTGGATAACGATACCTTCGTCAGATTCTGGGAAGACCGCTTCATCGTCGAAAAGGGCTACCTGGATAACACAGCAGAGGCTGTCAAAGCCATCCTGAATGAACAGGGGCTGAAACCGGCCGAC
>JBBIRL010000018.1:0-12664 GCA_037441825.1 Dehalococcoidia bacterium
ATCATAGAGGGAAAGAAGATTGCCGGGGTAGTGGTAAAGGGCAAGACCATCAAGTGCAGGTCTGTAGTCTCCAACGGCAATCTGAAATCAACCATTCATAGGCTTATAGGTGATGGGCAGTTTTCTGAAAGCTTTATGGAAAAGGCAAGAAAGGTACGTCTAAATAACAGCAGTTGCCAGGTCTATATAGGTATCAAAAAGGGTGAGAAAATCGATTATATAGGGGATTTGCTTTTCACCTCGGTAGCAGAGAAGTTCGATTCCGTAAAACTTCGCAGCAAAAATATTACCAGCCGTACTTTCTCCGTCTATTACCCCGAGACGCGTCCAGGCTCTGACATGTACTCAATTGTATCTTCAACCAATGCAAACTATGAAGACTGGGCGAATCTGTCCGAGGAGGAATATCGCTCCTCTAAAAAAGAGCTAATCGAGTCGACACTCGATGCCTTAGAAAAATATATTCCCGGAGTACGGGGGAAAATCGATTGGGTAGAGGCTGCTACCCCCAGAACATTTCAGCGATATACTCTTCACGAGCGCGGGGCCTCTTTCGGCACCAAGTTTGAGGGATTGAAGATCAGTATGGGGCTTCCCGAGGAGATACCCGGCCTTTTCCATACCGGGTCGGTGGGAATTATTATGTCGGGGTGGTTGGGTGCGGCTAACTATGGAGTAATTGTTGCGAACAATGTTGATAAATTTTTAACGTCCTGATTTCGTTTTGGGGGGCAGTAGATGTATGATTTCAAAGGGCAGACCGTCATCGTCACCGGCGGCACGCGAGGGATAGGCAAGAGCATTGCCGAGGGTTTCCTGAAAGCCGGGGCTCGAGTTATCGTCACCTACTCCTCAAACGAAGCTGCTGCGGCAATATTTAAGCAAGAGAATAGTCAGTACGCTGAGAATATAGACGTCCAAAAGTGTGATGTCGCTAAGTATAAAGAGGTCGAGAACTTTTTCGAATACATAGACAAGAAATACGTGGGCTTTGAAGTCCTTGTCAACAACGCCGGTATCCGAAAAGACGCTGTCCTGGCCATGATGAAAGAGTCAGATTGGCACGATGTGGTGGAAGTCAATCTCAGCGGGGTCTTTTATATGTGCAAATTTGCTGTGATGAGCCTGATGCGAAAAAAATATGGACGAATTATCAATATAACATCTCCTTCCGGTAAGTACGGATTTGAAGGCCAGGCGAACTATGCTGCCTCGAAGGCGGGCCTTATTGCTTTGACCAGAACATTGTCCAAGGAAGTCGCCCGCCGGGGCATCACAGTCAACTGTGTCTCTCCCGGATTCATCGCCACCGAGCTAATCCAGGACCTCCCCGACGAAACGCGTAATTCATATATCGCTCAGGTCCCCCTGAAGAGATTCGGTAAGCCCGAGGAGGTTGCAGAATGCGTCCTCTTCCTTGCATCGAAGCAGGCGTCTTACGTCACCGGTTCCACCCTTGAGGTAACAGGAGGGCTGTGAAATGGAAGAAGTGCTGAGAGCTATACCTCACCGGCCGCCGTTTCTATTTGTCGACAAAGTTGTCGAGCAAACGGAAACGAAGATCAAATCAACAAAAGAAATAAGTCCGGAGGAGCCTTTCTTTAAAGGACATTACCCTGGAAATCCGGTCATGCCTGGCGTACTTATCTGCGAGTCCATTTTTCAAACAGGGGCCATTCTGCTCTCCAGCATTATCGGTGATATCGGGGAGGGGATCCCCGTGCTGACCCGAATAAGCAATGCCAAATTCAAAAATATAGTCAGACCGGGTGCTATCCTTGAGCTGGAAGCTGAACTTGTGGAGAAAGTAAGCAATGCTTTTTTCATGAAGGGCAAAGCGACTTCCGAAGGGAAGACTGTGGTAACGGTTGAGTTCGCTGTTAGCCTGGCCCGACCGCCCGCCTAAACCGGATATCTTAATTTCAAAGACTGGGGGTAAATATATGGACTTCTTAGGCATTGCAGGCAGAACGTTTATCGTATTCGGGGTGGCCAACAAGAAAAGCGTCGCCTACTTCGTCAGCCAGATACTTACCGAGGCAGAGGCAGAGGTTGTCTATGTGGTTCAGTCCACTGCACATAAAGAAAGCGTCTCCAGGCTTTTCCCCGGCGCAGATGTCTATACATGCGACGTCCAAAATGAAAACGAAATTGTACAACTGGCCAAAGATGTCTCCAGTAAGCATCCCAAGCTTCACGGCATCGTTCATTCCATCGCTTTCGCTAACTACGAAGAGGGGCTCAAGCCATTTCACGAAACCAGGAAGAAGGACTTCCTGCAATCAGTTGATATATCCTGTTTCTCATTGATCAGCATTGCCAACGCATTTAAGGACATCCTAGACGAAAAGGCATCGGTAGTGACCATATCGATATCGTCCACGAAAATTGCGGCTGTACCCTATGGCTGGATGGCGCCGGTTAAGGCTGCTCTGAATTCAACCTTATGCTTCCTGGCTAAATCATTCAGTGCGTTTTCACAGGTCAGATTCAACTCGGTCAACGCCAGTTTGTTGAAAACCTCGGCATCCGCGGGGATACCAGGATACCTGGATTATTATCTTTTTGCCGAGCAATTGACGCTGCGCAAGAAAGCTCTGGAAACCAAGGAAGTGGCTAATGCAGTAGTTTTTCTTTTAAGCGACCGCTCCAGCGGCATTAACGCCCAGGGCATCGTGGTGGATTGTGGAATGTCAGTCAACTATTTTGATAAAGATATCATTGATAAGGCAATGAGGGCTTGATGAGAGCGATGACTCTATTCCCTGTAATATTGCCGGTTGCTGAAGCCGGGCATAAACTCTTCGGGAAGGAGAAGGTGGCTGAATTGAGCAGAATTTCCAGAGAAGCATTAAGATTGAGTGCGGAAAAGAGTGGAATAGTGCTCGGGGAGCTAATGAAAAACGAAGACGATGTTCCCTGTCCATTTGACGGTAATTATTGGTCTCTCTCTCATAAGCCAAAGTACGTTGCAGCAGTTATCAGCAAAGAGATGATAGGCATTGACATCGAAGAGATCAAGCCTCGGTCAGAATCCATATTCAGCCTTGTGGCAAGTGACGAAGAATGGGAGCTAAGCCCGGACAGGTCGTGGGATACTTTTTTTCGCTACTGGACTGCGAAGGAAGCAGCCCTGAAGGCTGTAGGTGTCGGCATCGGTGGATTAAAGTTTTGCCGTATAATCTCGGTGCCGGATAAGAGTCATATTGTTTTGAACTACCGTGACAGCCTGTTTCGAGTCGAGCAACTTAGCCACAAAAATCATATCGTTTCTGTTATCAAAAACGACAACGAAGTTGAGTGGACTATTGTAGAGTCTCTTAGCTGTTGTTGAATAAAGAGATTGCTTAATAACTCTTAAGTTACATAATCAATACGTTTTTCAAATATTTTTCCTCTGAAAGTAGGAAGGGTTGAGAGAGCAGAAGAAAGCTAGAATGTCTAAGGGATATTTGTCTTTGTTTGTTTTTAGATGGTCCGTAAATAGCGCATATACTTGATAACGTAGTACAGGGAAACCAGGAACGTGATAAGTAGAACAATATCTGCATAACGCCAGTCGATAATATATACCATAATAGTGGGATAGACAAAAGCAGCTAGAAGGTTTGTATCCAGGTGCGGTATCGTAAAACCACCTTTCTTCCTTGAAATAAGCCCCACCACAAGAACTGAAAAAACTATCAATATCAATCCTGCTGTAAGCAGCCAGTATGTTTCCATCTTGATGGCGAGGCAGCCTATTGCGGAATAAACAAGAACGAAATCGGCCAGACCGTCAAAGGTTGCTCCGTAGGTAGTGGTCTTTTTACTTCTCCTGGCGAAATATCCGTCAAGGAGGTCAGTGATCGCAGCAGCCGCGAAAAGATAATAGGCAGCCTCCGTTTTATTTGAAAATATTAGCCATACAATTACGGAAGCTGCGACAATCCTTGAGCCAGTAAGAACATCTGCTAGCCTCATAGCCTTGCTTGTCCCCCTTTTTGTTGGCCTCGCAATATTGACTTCTCAAGTCAGTCGGGGGCAAGGCCCGGTTTATACGGCGACATGATATAATACCTTGCACAAGAAGAGACTTCCAAATTGTGAATCGGATAATTGACACGAGTATAATGGCAATATTTACACGTTGTCAAGACTACCATCTATCTTATGACAGGTATAAACCAACCTAGAAAAGGATGGTACGATGAGAAAAGGCAAACCAAGTGCTACTGCGAGCGAAGAGGTGAGACTCCTAAGTTCGCAGTGAAAGATGACGCTATCGAGGAGTTCCTTTCCCAAAGAGGGTTCTATCGAGTGGAAAGTGTAAGTATGGAATCTGTAAAGAGGACATACTTCAAAGGGGTTAACGAGAATCGGCAGGTGACGCACTTGGGGGGAATTGTACACGCAACTGTTAGATAAGGAATGGGTGTTTGCTGAGCCTTTCGCCGATGAGGTAGAGGGGAGAAAGCCTGTCCTTTTCAACTAGCCGTCCTTTGGTTTAGCTCCTTTGCCTACCTGTTTAGCGCGTTTGAGGACAGCATCTTTGTAGACGCGGACCAGGCTGCGCCCATGCTGCTGTATCTTCTCGCGTCTCTTCTGTCGCTTCTTCTCGCGGTGTTCCTGTTTGGTCTCTTCCGTCTCCAAGCTATCGTCCTTTAGATATCGGTTCTCCCACCATCTCTTTTCTCAATTCTAATATCTGGTCCCTGAGCAGCGCCGCCTTCTCGAACTCCAGGTTCTTGGCTGCAGCTTTCATCTGGGACTCCAGGTTCTTTACCAGGCGGGCGATTTCGTCCTTGGGTATGCCGGTGGCCACGGTATATGTGGCGCGGGTCTCAGCGACTGCCTTGAGCTGGTCGGTGATGCCCTTGATTGCCTTCTTGATGCCCTGCGGCGTAATGCCGTGCTCCTGATTATATGCCATCTGTATATTGCGCCTGCGGTTAGTCTCATCTATAGCGCGGCGCATGGACTCGGTTACGGTGTCGGCGTACATAATGACGTGCCCCTCGATATGGCGGGCGGCGCGCCCCATAGTCTGGATGAGCGCTCCCTCCGACCTCAGGTAGCCCTCCTTGTCGGCATCCAGTATGGCAACCAGGCTCACCTCAGGCAGGTCCAATCCCTCGCGCAGTAGGTTGATGCCCACTACCACATCGTAGACCCCGAGCCTGAGGTCGCGCAGAATCTCTACACGCTCCAGTGTCTCGATCTCCGAGTGCAGGTAGTGGGTCTTCACCCCCATCTCCAGCAGGTAGTCGGCGAGCTGTTCGGCCATCCTCTTGGTCAGGGTGGTGACCAGGCAGCGCTCTCCGCGCCCTGTGCGTGTCTTTATCTGGTCGAGGAGGTCGTCTACCTGGCCCTTGGTGGGCTTGACCTCGATAGTGGGGTCGAGCAGGCCGGTGGGGCGGATAATTTGTTCCGCTATTTGGGCGCTGTGTTCATATTCGTAAGGTCCCGGCGTTGCCGAGACATATATCACCTGATTTATATGTTTTTCGAACTCATCGAAGTTCAGCGGGCGGTTGTCGAGCGCCGAGGGCAGGCGGAAGCCATAATCCACCAGGGTCTGCTTGCGAGAGATGTCTCCGTGGTACATGCCCCGAATCTGAGGCAGGCTCATGTGTGACTCGTCTATAAAGAGCAAGAAATCTTCAGGGAAATAGTCCAGCAGCGTCCAGGGCGGGCTTCCGGCGGGACGGTGGGCGAGGTGGCGCGAGTAATTCTCGACACCGGAGCAGTATCCTGTCTCGCGCAGCATCTCGATGTCGTAGTTGGTGCGAGCCTCGAGCCTCTGCGCCTCGAGCAGCTTGCCCAGGCTCTTGAGCTCGGCGAGCCTCTCCTCAAGCTCGGCCTGAATGCTGAGGATGGCGGCCATCAGCTTATCGTAGGATGTTACGAAGTGCTTGGCTGGGTATATATCTAGCTGTTCTCTGTCGGCGAGAAGCTCGCCCGTTAGAGGGTCTATCTCCAGGATGCGCTCAATCTCATCGCCCCAGAACTGGACGCGCACCGCTATGTCCTCGTAGGCGGGCTGTATTTCCAGGGTATCGCCCCGGATGCGGAAACGTCCGCGGGTGAAATCTATATCGTTGCGCTGATATTGCATGTCTACCAACTGGCGGACGATGCGGTCGCGGCTCCGTTTCTCGCCTTTCTTGAGGCTCAGCACGAAGCTGTAGTATTCCTCCGGCTCGCCCAGGCCGTAGATGCAGGAGACCGAGGCCACGATGATAACGTCGCGGCGCATAAAGAGGGCGCGGGTAGAGGCGTGTCGCAGCTTATCTATCTCCTCGTTTATATCTACGTCTTTCTCGATATAGGTGTCGGTGCGCGGTATATAGGCCTCGGGCTGGTAGTAGTCGTAGTAGCTGACGAAGTATTCCACAGCGTTTTCGGGGAAGAAGTCCCTGAACTCGGAGCAGAGCTGAGCAGCCAGCGTCTTGTTGTGGGCGATGACCAGGGTGGGGCGCTGCACGCGCTCGATGACATTGGCCATGGAGAAGGTCTTGCCGCTGCCGGTCACGCCGAGTAGGGTCTGCTTTTGATAACTCTGCTTAAGCCCCTGGACGAGCTTTTCCACCGCCTGGGGCTGGTCGCCGGTGAGTCCGAAATCGGAGACGATTTTGAAGAGAGGCATCATTAGGCTCTAATATAGTTTTTACTTAAGCGTGTGATAGTAGGAGAAATGTACGTTAAGTGCAAAGGTGTTGAGCTGGATTTTACTATGTTAATAACTCCGCAAAATGTTTTGTTGGGGTTATAGTCAGATATACGAGATCTCTAGAACTTCCAACCTTCGTTATCAATAAGGTCGAGATTTGAGAAGTGCTTTATGTCATAATATCTACAAACATCGGGGATTTTCGGTTTGGCATCAACATTGGTACGTGGTTTTTCTTCACTAACTACTATGCACTCATCGCCAAGCATTTGCAGGTTCTTTTTATTTAAACAAGCAAGTGCTATAACGAAAGGGTCAGCTTCTGGCGTTTCTTTTAGTGGATCCACCAGTTTTGAAAATTTTGTTTCTATCTCCAATGTAAGAGCGATTAATTCTTCGTCATTAAGTTTTGAAAATATTTGTTTGCGCTGTTTCACCCATTTTAGGACCTCGTCGTCTTTTTTCTCGAGTTCTTTGTATACTTCATGGGGCGATATTAGGCGGCTACTTTTTGCTAGGGTGTCAAGCTTCTGCCACAGTGTGAGAAAGGTTTTAGCAGGATAAACTTGCTTCATTCCTATCCATGCACTTGTATCCATACAGTAGATGACACTCATTTTGCCTTCTGACTATTTTTGGAGTAGGGCCTGCACTTCTCCCAAATGCTTCAGGTTGATAGATAAGTAGTCAGCAAGATCGTTGTAGGTAATATATTCTCGCTCCTTTGCGTCCATAACAAGAGAGGAGAAAAGTCGGCCATTTTCTACTACGCATCGTTTTGACGGACGCAATCCAAAAGATGGTTTTCTTGACTTCTTATCAGCGAGTATTTGTCTCAGTTGAGAGTGTAGTTCTTCCAGTTTCCTCATGTATTGGTCTCTTGATATCAGACCACAGAAAAGCAATCTGCGTAAGGTGACTTGCCTACTGACCTTAAATCTCTGAGCTATGTCGCTTAAACAATCATCATCTATCGTAGACTGCTGGCTGATTAGTCTTGCACATTCATCTTCTTGTAGAACACGTTTTGGAACTAGGAAGGAGCCTGCGAAGTGGTTGCAGAATATCTCTACCTCTTGTGTATCTATGTCGTCACGGTAGGTTTCGTTCGGTATGCATATACCTGATGCACCTAGTAGGAGATGCGCGTATTCATGAAAAAGAGTGAATATCCTCGCTGCAATAGCGTCGGATATATTCACCACGATGATGGGCAATTTGTGATCTAAGAGAGAAAAACCGCGGGCCTCTTCGAGGGGAAATGGAGTCTGGTAAACCATGATGTTAAGACTTTCTAATGCTCCCCTCCATTTATCGAAGGCTTCATATAAACTTTTAAAACTATATTGGTCTTCAATGGTTATGGCCATCCTACTTCGCACTCTCTCTGCTGTAATCTCTGGGTCATCGGAGAGCGAGGCACTCGCAATATTGGCTATTGTCTCACCAATGTCACCTTTGGTTTGCTCCAACTCTGTTGCGAGCGATTGAACGCGTCTGGCTCTTCTTATCGCAAGACGTGTTTTCTTGGATAACATGTGACGGCTCTCTTTGGGCAATACTCTGAAGTCGGTTGGCAAAGATGGTTCGTGTGGCGGCTCTGGGAGGAAGAATACAGCCAAAGGCCTTTTGTAGTAACTAGCAAGTGTTTCTAGGGTGGTTAATGTGGGCTTTTTGGTTCCTTGCTCCCACTCATGAATTGTGCCAATGCTTACATTGAGTCTTTTTTTAACAGTATCAGGATCAAGCCCGGCACTCTCTCTAGCCCATTTCATAACAGCAGGATTAACGTTAACCTTTAAAGATTTACGAGCCATCCGCTTCTCCGCATGACTATTCTTGTTAGAATAATAACATAAGGTATGAAATCTTCCTATTCTTTGTCTTTACTTCTTTTTGATAGGTTTCCTCGCAAAAGAAACCCCAAACTGATTTTACAGCAACTTGGCTCTCTAAACAAATGCGCGTTGATATTTGAGAGGAGTCTAAAATATGCGGTCTATCAGGTGCCTTATGCCATCGAAAAGCCCGTAGCCGGCGAAAGCGAAAGCCAGCGACTTGATAGTCTTGCCAGACCAGCAGAAAACGAAAAATCTCCACAGAGGGTAGCGCAGGCTGCCAGCAGCGATGGTGGCCAATTTGATAAAGACGTTGGGTATCGCTGAGACCACGAATATGGTAAGGCCGCCCCATCTTTTCATCCATTTTTCAATCTGGGCGTATCTCTTGAGTCTCTGCAGTGCTACTTGTCCGCCGAAGCCTGCCGTATAGCCGGTAAGCTCGCCTATGGATTCACCAATCCCTCCGAGCAGCCCCAGTATAAATGGGTTGAGCCCCAGTCCTGCCGCAATGAAAATCGCCCACGAGCCGGGCAGAGGCCAGACGGGGGATGCGCTGCCGATGAGAGCCATAAAGAACACGCCCACATAGCCTGAACTCTTTATGTATTCGTCGAAGTTCGTCGGCTTCTGGACAAGCACTGTCACCAATATGACTGCCAGGAGGGCGGCTGCCAGCAGCAGCAAGTACTTGAGTTGTCCCTTTCTCTTTACGCCTGCCGCGGGTTCTGCTGGTTGCTCCTCATCTGTTTTGTCCACGGTAGCTATGTCGTTCTCTTGCTCAAGGGGCTTGTCTGCTTCATGATGCCTCATCGCAGGACTTAGAGTAAGCCTTGGGGGTACAGAAGTCAAGACTTTTTGAATCCCCCTTCATTTAAGTTGCGTTGCTAAGCGTGCGAAGCTATAATATTTCTGTTGATTTGAGGTTCATTATGGTCAATCTGGATGGTATGCTCCACAAAGTAACCAGGCCTGCCCGCTATACCGGCGGGGAGTGGAACAGCGTGGTGAAGGATTGGGGGTCGGCTCAGATAAGGCTCGCCCTTTCCTATCCTGACCTCTACGAGATAGGCATGTCCAATCTGGGGCTGGTCATAATCTATGACCTGCTGAACCGGCAGGCCGATGTACTAGCCGAGCGTGTCTTCGCCCCCTGGGTGGATATGGAGGCGGAGATGCGCCGCAAGGAGGTACCCCTGTTCACCCTGGAATCGAAGCGTCCGGTCAGGGACTTCGATATTCTGGGCTTCTCCCTGGGCTATGAGCTAACTTACACCAATGTCTTGAACATGCTTGACCTGGCGAGGATACCTGTCCTGGCTGCCGACAGGGGCGACTCGCTGCCGCTGGTGATCGCCGGCGGAAGCTGCACCCTGAATCCTGAGCCCATGGCTGACTTTATCGACCTGTTTGTCGTTGGTGAAGGTGAGGAGGTGGTTCTGGAGCTTCTGGAGGTGTTCCGTAAGTGGAAGCAGAAGGGGACCAGGAGCAAGCAAGAGATGCTGAGGGAAGCGGCCCAAATCCCCGGTATCTATGTCCCCGGATTTTACCAGGTTGACTACCATCCCGATGGCACTGTGGCTTCGATAACGCCCAGGGTGGCCGAGGCGAAGCCTGCCATTGAGCGGCGTATAGTGAATAAGCTGCCTGCACCGCTGACGTGTCCCGTCATGCCCTATCTGCAGGTGATACATGACCGGGGAGCGGTCGAGATTCAGCGCGGCTGTGCCCAGGGCTGCCGCTTCTGCCAGGCAGGCATTATTTATCGGCCGGTGAGGGAACGCACTCAGGAGGAGGTGGTGAAGGCGGTTGAAAGTCTGGTGAAGCATTGCGGCTATGACGAGATTTCGCTGCTTTCGCTGAGCACCAGCGATTACCCGGGCATCGAGGAAGTGGTCAGCACGCTGTTGCGGAGATATAAAGGTGGTAATTTCACCCTGTCGCTGCCGAGCCTGCGGCTTGATACCTTCTCGGTGGCGCTGGCCCATTCCTTTCAGGATAGAAAGAAAATCGGCCTCACTTTCGCGCCGGAGGCAGGTACGGAGCGCCTGCGCCGTGTGATTAACAAGGGGATTTGCGAGGAGGATGTACTGCAGACAATCGAGACTGCCTGGGAGCGGGGTTGGAGAAATATTAAGCTCTACTTCATGATCGGCCTGCCTACTGAGACATCCGCCGACATCGAGGGCATTATTGAGTTGCTGCACAAGATAAGGGATATCGGGAATAGTGGCATGAATATCAGAGTAAATGCCTCGACCTTTGTCCCCAAGCCTCACACTCCATTCCAGTGGGTGGCACAGGCATCCGGCGAGGATTTAGCTGCCAGACAGCAGATACTCAAATCAGGGTTGAAGAAAAGGGGTGCCCACCTCTCCTGGCAGGACCCCCAGGTGAGCTTGCTGGAGGGAGTGCTGTCGCGGGGTGACCGTCGTCTGGCCGGGGTAATCCACCGTGCCTGGCAACTGGGGTGTAAATTCGATGCCTGGAGCGAGCATTACAGCTTTGAGAGTTGGCAGAAGGCTTTCAGTGAGTGCGGGCTCGACCCCTATTTCTATGCCTGCCGAGAGCGTCCTCTGGATGAGCTGTTGCCCTGGTCCCATATAGACACAGGGATTGAACTAAATTTCCTCAAAAGGGAATTCGAGCGTGCCAAACTGGAGAAGGTAACACCGAGCTGCCGCTCCGGGGTATGCGCTGTCTGCGGGCTTCATCTGAAGCAGGCTGTCTGCCAGAGCAAGTATCGGGAACTGACTGTCTCTACCAAGACTCGTGGTACCGGGAAACCTAAGCCTCCCTGAGGGAAGCGCAATTATGAACCTCATAATCAATTTCACCCCCACAGGAATGACCCCTTCTAAGAAGATGACTTCACATGTCCCTGTGTCTGTTCAGGAGATTGTGGAAGATGTGCATGAGGCCGTTGAGGTCGGCATTACTATGGTTCATCTACATGCACGAGATGGACAGACCGGGGAGCCTGCATACAAAGCCGAAGTGTATGAGAAGCTCATCAGTGGGATCCGCAAGTTTTCAAAAGACCTGGTAATCGCTGTGTCGTTGAGTGGACGTAATTTCAAGGAGTTCGAGAAACGTGCAGAGCCTTTGAGGCTTGAAGGGGATGTAAAACCTGATATGGGGAGCCTGACCCTGAGTTCAGTGAACTTCAATCAAGAAGCCAGTGTTAATTCTCCCGACATGATACAGGCGCTCGCCCGGGAGATGTTGAGCCGAGATATCATGCCGGAGCTCGAGGCATTCGATACGGGCATGATAAACTATGCTAAGTATTTGGAGCGGAAAGGGCTGCTTGAGCCGCCTCACTATTTCAACCTGCTACTCGGTAATATCGCATGTGCCCAGGCCGACCTTCTACATGCGGGCATGATGATACGTGACCTGCCTCCTGACTCATACTGGAGCCTGGCAGGAATCGGAGTTGCCCAGTTGACGATGAATTCGGTTGCCATTGCTGCTGGCGGTGGGGTAAGGGTTGGGCTGGAAGACAATATCTGGTATGACTCAGGCCGGACCAGGCTGGCACGCAACGCCGACCTTGTGCGGCGTATCCACAGATTGGCTCAGGATAACGAGAGAGAGGTTATGACTCCCCCGGAGTTAAGGAAGCTGCTGAATTTGCAAGAGGGCAATGGACATTATGGTCGCATCTACAAAGGGAGTTATAGAGTCTCTTGACGTAGCAGCCGTTGCGATTTACTGCTGAATCCCTTGGTTATCTGCCTCAAGCCAGATACAAAAGCCTGCACAGCTTCATAGTCCATGTGGGGAAGGGCTCGGCACGGGGCATGAAAACCTTACTGATGAAGAGGGCTGTGAGTATGCCGAGCACAGCGCCGCCAGCGACGTCTACAAAGAAGTGGATGCCGGCATAGAAGCGGGCAACTGCCCAGAGGGTGGCCAGTACATAGAGTATAGCGCCTGCCGTGCGATTGCCTAGCCAGACCCCGGTGGCAGCAGCGAAAGCTATTGTGGCTCCGTTGCTGGGGAAGGTCGGGTCATGAGGAAAATAGAAAATAGTCTCTGCGGCACGTCTTGCGCTCTCTCGTATAACGGAGTCATCGACCAGGAAGGGGCGCGGCCAGGGATTCCAAAAGTTATTTATTAATTTCACAAATAGTGCGGATATTCCGATGGCGACGGAGGCGTTCATTAT
>JBBIRL010000018.1:12674-14754 GCA_037441825.1 Dehalococcoidia bacterium
CCTCTTGGTGCGGTTCGATAGGCCAAGCCATAGGGTGAGCATGATTAAGCATATAACCAAAGGAATGAAGAAGTCATTGACCAGGAAACGCATCACATGGTCGAGAGCCGGGGATTTCCCCACGAACCCGGTTACTGTTAGTGTCCATCCGGCAAGCGGCGGCATTAAACCTTGTCCTTCCTTTCTTTCCTCAGGCTGCTCATGATGCCGCCGAAGAGCGTTGTTTTCTTCAGCGTCTCTATCCCCATGTTGTACTGCTTATCTTCTCTGGGTGTGCTCCCCTGTGAGCTGACTTTGGTTTGCATGATGGACGCCAGGATTGCGGTGAATACCCACGATGCAACAATTGAGCCGAGGAATAAACCGAGCTGTTGGGAGCCCTCTACGGCGGTGTGTATATTACGGTCTGTGCTGGTGAAAAACCAGCCGAACACGCCGATAATCGCCAGGATGCCGAAGATATATTGGATCACCGGTTGCCTGAAGAAACACAGACCATCAAGCTTGGCAGGGATTGCTGCTATTTGGTATACCCCTAAGGATGATATGAACACCAGTATGAAGTAATCTAAAGTCATATTGCTACTCACCTCCCTTGGCTTCTGTCTTCCACGTCCAGAGTACATTAGAAAAAAAATTCCATAACATGGCGACAGCTATCGCGATTACCTGGGAAACGATGTAGTTAATCCCCGCAACTTTCAAGGCAAGAGTGTAGACCGCAAAGTTGATGCCCCAGCCGACAAGGCTTACCAGGTTGAACTTGAGGGCGCGTGTCAGGAAAGACCTTCGACCCGGGGTTCGGCGGTCGCTGAATGTCCAGAATTCGTTGAACGCGAAGTTAGTCAGTATGGATATCTCATAACTCGGTATTTGAGCTACGATCTTGTTTAAGCCGGCGACCTCCACGAAGAGCGCCAGAAATCCCAGATTAACCCCTGCTCCGCTGGCCCCTACGACACAGAACTTTAAGAATCGCTTGACCCCGCCTTCGTCCCATGCCAGGCGGTAAAGGTGCTTAAGGTAGTTTATTTGCTCCTTTGCCGTTAAGTTGCTCTTACCTCTTTCTCTCTCTTTGAAGATATAGGGGACTTCTACGACATGCTTGGCATTCCCCCTGACCAGCACCTCGAGAAGGATTTTATAGCCGGTGGGGCTGAGCACTGCATCGTCTATAACCTTTCTCTTAAACAGGAAAAAGCCTGACAGTCTTTGATTTTTCGGGCAGAGGACAGGAGTAAGTTTGCTGGTAGCTTAGCCCCCTTGGAGATGATTTTTCTTTTGAGCGTCCAGCCTTCGATGCCGCCACCTGGGACATAGCGGCTGGCAATTGCTACGTCTGCTCCGTCACGGATTGCCTTCAGTAGAGCGGGGATAAACTCCGGGGGATGCTGCAGGTCGGCATCTATGACTCCCAGTACCTCTCCTCTTGCCTGATTGAATCCGGCGACCACCGCTGAAGCCAGTCCTCGCTCCGTTGTGCGTACGATCACAGAAATAGGATATTTGGAGGAGAGGCTTTTGGCTAGCTCGGCAGTCCCATCCGGGCTGTTGTCGTCGACTACAATAAGCTCATAGCTATAAGCAGATAGCGCTTTGTGAATCTGCTCCATCAGCGGGACGATGTTTTCCCTCTCGTTGTAAGTGGGCACGATCAGAGAGAGTTCAGGATTGGATGCACTCTGCGATTTCATCCCTGTAGTCCTGAGGCGGATGTCTGGTATTGCACAAGCATCTGGGGGCAATCGTAAATACCGTTGACAAGTCTATCGTGCCCTCGGTCCGGTTTTTGCTCTCCTGGCACGTTTAGTATAAATAGGCGTACACCAGTGAAGGTATTTCTTGTTCCTGCCGAACTCTACGTCGAAATAGAGCTTTTGCAGTTGTTTGGTTAGCTTCCCAATCTTGCCGTCAGCTACCTTGCGGTGGTCGATTTCAACCACAGGGGTTATATGGGCTGCGGTGCCTGTGAGAAAGCATTCCTCTGCCGTATATAGCTCGCTGCGGTCCACATGTCGCTCTGTGGTTTCAATACCCAGCTCATCCTTCGCCAGTTTCATGACAGTATCTCTGGTTATCC
>JBBIRL010000018.1:14764-16325 GCA_037441825.1 Dehalococcoidia bacterium
GATGAGAATCCTATCGTAAGCGGCAGGGGTCACCAGCTTACCGTCTATGACCAAAAAGATATTCTCGCCGCTGCCTTCGGACACATAGCCGTCCGAAGTGAGCAAGATGCCTTCGTGGAAGCCATTTTCTATAGCTTCTGTCTTGGCGAATGCGTTGTTGACATAAATACCCGTAATCTTGCCTCTGGGCGGTATCATATTATCGTCAGGCCTTATCCACGAGGATACGCAGCACTTTATGCCATTCTTGGCGTCCAGATAAGGGCCGAATGTGGTGACCAGTATAAGCAGGTCATCTTCGAGCCCGTGCAACCTTACGCCCAGTGCCTCAGAGCTCTTGTAGGCCAGCGGACGTATGTAAACATCCTCTTTATAACCTGACTTCTGGAGAAGCTCAACCGTGAGACGGCAGAGTTTATCTACAGAATAGGGGAGAGTGATCTTGAGCACCTTGCAGCTATTCAGCAAGCGCTGGTAGTGCTCAGCGCAGCGGAAGATATATAGCTGCTCTTCCTCGGTGTTCCAATTTCCCCGGATTCCCTCGAAGCAGGCTGTTCCGTAGTGTAAAGCGTGAGTCATGATCCCGACTTTAGCTTCCGCAAGAGGGACGAATTTGTTCTTTAAAAAGGCATAGGGCGGCATTGGTTTACTCCTTTTATAACTAGGGGTAAGTATAACTAGCTCCAACGATAAAGGCAAGTCTGGAATCGTATTCTCCTTGAATTCAAGGCTCTTTGGTGCTAGCATTAACCGAACACCTTATTAAGCTAATGATAATTTGTGAGCAGGTGCTGAATTGTACGATGCAGTAACAGTGGGCGCTGGCCCTATCGGTAATTATATCGCCTACAGGCTAGCCAAGCTTGGATACAAGGTGCTCGTTTTCGAACGGCGATCGAGTGTTGGCGATGCGGCTTGTTGCACAGGCATTATAGGTAAAGAGTGTTTCGAGCATTTCCCTATCGTTAATAGCGGTGTTTTAGCTCAATATAGTTCTGCCAAATTCTTTTCCCCCTCAGGCAAGTGTCTCAGGTTGAGCAAGGACTCAGTCCAGGCCTGTGTAGTAGACAGGGCTGCTTTTGACCGTGCTCTGGCTCAGAAAGCTCAAGGGGAGGGGGCAGAATACCTTTTTTCAGCGAGGGTGGAGAGTGTTACTTGGAGGGATAATTGTGTTAGAGCAACTGTGGAGTGTAAGGGTGGGACTAGTGATTTCGAAGGGAGAATGGCAGTTATCAGCAGCGGCTTTGGGACCTCGTTGCCCCAAAGGCTTGGGTTGGGGAAAATCTCTGATTTTGTTCTGGGAGCTCAGGCTGAAGTGAAGGCTGGAGACCTGGATGAGGTGGAGGTGTATTTTGGGCAGGAGATAGCGCCCGGGTTCTTCGGCTGGCTTGTTCCTATCTCTGACGGCAAAGCATTGGCGGGCCTTCTTTCCAGGCGCAGCCCTGGTTCCTATCTGAAGAATCTCCTGGCGAGCCTTCTTGCTCAGGGGAAGATAGCCTCCCCTGAAACCAGGATTATCTATGGAGGGATTCCTCTGAACCCTCTGCCCAAAACATATAGG
>JBBIRL010000019.1:0-7526 GCA_037441825.1 Dehalococcoidia bacterium
AGGTATCTGGATACCGACTTTCGTCGGTATGGTAGACTCATTGCTAAACGACCTCTATAACGGGCGGGTTTGAAACCCGCCCCTACAATCAAAAAATCGGGCGTTGATTTATCGCAGAAGAATGGCTATACTAGCAACCACTTCAGACAAAATAATAGGGGGTAAAAGGGAGGAGGTACGGAAATGCCTGAGCTAGATGTCGGCAAGGTCAGCACTTTCTTCGCCCGACCGGTAGTGGCAGGCATCGACCTGACCTCAACCGTAAAGGTCGGTGACAAGCTCCATATCAAGGGGCACACCACCGACGTTGAGGTCACCATCGAGTCGATGCAAATCCACAACGTGAACGTGCAGGAGGCAAAAGCCGGGGATTCAATAGGAATCAAGGTGCCGGACAGGGTACGGCCTGGAGACCATGTCTACAAGATCACCCCATGAGTCTCCACAGAACCATCAGGTTATCTCGGTTGCCTTCGGCTACGGGCCTGCTATCGCTTTACCCAGGTTTGCCATCTCAATGGCGTGCATCGCAGCCTGCGAGCCGTAGTTGCCTGACTTTGTGCCCGCCCTCTCTATGGCCTGCTCCAGTGTATCAGCGGTAATCACTCCCAGGATGACCGGGAGCCCGGTCCCCAAACTCACGTTGGCAATCCCTTTGCTGACCTCAGCAGCGATGTAATCGAAGTGCGGCGTGCCGCCGCGGATCACAGCACCGAGGCAGATTATGGCATCGTATCTCCCCGACTCGGCCATTTTCTTGGCAATGAGGGGGATCTCGAAGGAGCCAGGTGTCCAGGCAATATCTATATCTGCCTCCTTGACACCGTGGCGAGCCAGGGTATCCTGTGCTCCATCCAGAAGCTTGCTGGTGATAAACTCATTGAAACGAGAGACTATTACCCCGAACTTCAGCCCCTCCCCTACTAGCTTGCCTACATAACGCTTAGCCAAGATTCACCTCCCCATAATTTAGTTTGAAGCAGCCTCATTCATCCAGCTTCAGGAGATGTCCCATCTTCTTACGCTTGGTCTCAAGATACCTGACATTCTGAGGATTGGGCTTGCAGATAATGGGCACTGTTTCCACCACCTCCAGGCCATATCCCTCGAGACCGATAACCTTTTTCGGATTGTTGGTAAGCAGTCGCAGTTTGTGCACTCCGAGGTCGGCCAGAATCTGCGCCCCGATACCGTAATCGCGGAGGTCGCTGCCAAAGCCCAGAGCTTCATTGGCCTCCACAGTATCCAGCCCCTGATCCTGCAGGGCATAGGCACGAATCTTGTTGTGCAGCCCGATGCCGCGGCCCTCCTGACGCATATAGAGAAATACCCCGCGTCCCTCTTCCGCAATAGCCTTCATAGCAAGATCGATTTGCTCTCCACAATCGCAACGCATGCTGTGGAACACATCGCCGGTAAGGCATTCGCTATGCACACGCACCAGCAACGGTTTGTCGCCATTCAGCTCGCCTTTAACCAGTGCCACGTGCTCATCGGGGTCGATAGCGCTCTTGTACGCGATAGCATGGAAATCACCGTATCTGGTGGGCAACTTCGCCTCAGCAACCCTCACTATCAGTTTCTCGTGGCGACGGCGATGAGCGATAATCTGAGCCACGCTCACCATCCTGATACCATGCTCGGCTGCGATTGCCTCCAACTGTGGAACCCGGGCCATGGTCCCGTCTTCGTTCAGTATCTCACAGATAACCCCCGCGGGATAGAGCCCGGACGCCTTCACCAGGTCCACCACCGCCTCGGTGTGGCCGGCGCGTACCAGAACGCCGCCATCCCTGGCACGTAAAGGGAACATATGCCCCGGGCGCGATATGTCTTCAGGTCTGGTGGCCGGGTCGATGAGAGCCTTCACCGTGGCTGCGCGGTCATGAGCGGAGATACCTGTGGTCACCTTGTGTTTGGCTTCCACAGACACAGTGAAGGGGCTGGAGAACTTCGAGGTATTATCCTGAACCATCATGGGGATATTCAATTCGTCCAGTCTATGACCGGTCATGGCTATACATATAAGCCCTCTGCCGTATTTAGCCATGAAATTGATAGCCTCCGGAGTGACTTTTTCCGCAGCGATAGCCAGGTCACCCTCGTTTTCCCGGCCCTCGTCGTCCACTATAATGAGGAACTTCCCTGCCTTTATGTCTTCGATTGCTTCAGGTATCGTTGCTAGAGCCATTCTTCATCCTCAAATGTCTAGGTAGCGAGAAAACCATGTTTGCCTAGAAACTCCAGGCTTACACCAGGTCTGCTCCCACATTTCAGCTTCTCCACATATTTAGCAATTATGTCAACCTCCAGATTGACTACGTCGCCCGGTTTCTTATGCCTCAAAGTAGTGTGCTGCAGGGTATAAGCAACCAGGGAGACAGTAAGAGAGACGGCATTGCAGTTAACGATAGTGAGGCTGACACCATCCACCGCAATAAACCCCTTCTCCACCACATAACATATTACATCTGAAGAGGCAGCAACTTTCATCAGGAACGCCTCACCTTCGGGAACCACAGAGCTGACCCTACCTGTGTCATCCACATGTCCCTGAACAAAGTGCCCTCCGAAACGGCCATCTGCAGGTAAAGCACGTTCCAGATTCACCCCCTCTCCGGGACGCAGAGCACCCAGGTTGGTACGACGCAGGGTCTCCGGCATAACATCTATGGAAAAGGTATTGCCGCCCATAGCGGTAACCGTGAGGCAGGCGCCGTTGACATTAATGCTATCCCCCGGCTTAGTGCCTTTAAGGACGCTGTCCGCTGCGATAGTAAGCCTCCCTGCCTGGAGAGACTTAACGGTGCCTATTTCTTCAACGATGCCTGTGAACATCTCTTCGTTTCCGTCTTGTTTCTCACCAGATTATGTAATTCTATCATCTCACTCGTCAAGGTGCAACTGGAAGCAATGCGAGGGTGTTTAGAAACACAATTACCATTCCGTGCTTGACACGGAATCCAGAAAACCCAGCTTCAAAATTACGGTGAAGGTGTCTGGATACCGACTTTCGTCGGTATGGTAGACTCATGCTAAACGACCTCAGTTATGTATAAAATGAGGCAGTCCCGATGAATCGGGACTGCCTCTCTCTCCTTTAGTCTGAAAAGGGTGACTTGAATACCCTGTTTACTCGATTGCGTACCCTACCTGCACTGTAAGGGTTATATCCAACTCGCCCGGGCTGATCGGCGTGCTCGCAGAACTGACACCAGCGGAGGTGTCCAATCGAATCGGCTGAGGTATATAGCCGCCGCTCTCAGAAATATAGATGGCCTTGCCCAGGTTAACTCCAGCCAGGCTTGCCAGTTGTTGTGCTTTGGCAGCAGCATCCTGCATCGCCTTCTCACGGGCCTGAGTGTAATAGGCCGTCTGGTCATCCACAGTGAAGGTGATGCCGTTGATTCGAGTTAGATTGCCCCCGGCATTAGCCACATCATCTATGACGGTGCCGGCTTTGCTGATATCCCTGATTTTTGCCGTGACCGTGTTGGTAACACTGTAGCCGGTTGTGATCTGCTCGTTCGTCTTGTCATCCCATTTGGTCACCGGTGAGATACTGTACCACTGCGTCTGAATATCCTTGTCAGCGACTCCATTCGATTTGAGCGCGGCCACCACCGCATTCATCGCAGAGGATGCCTCGCTCTGCGCCGCCTTCACTGTTGCCTCCTGCGCCTGGACACCCAGTGTCAGAATGGCGACATCGGGCGTAACTGTCACCTCTCCTGTCCCGCTCACCCAGATTCCCGTCTGCTGTGAGCTGGACCCGGTCAGCGCCACATTGACATTCTGCGGGACCGCCAACCCTTGTGCCTCCATCGAACTAGAACCCCCTTGAGACTCGCAGCCAATCAGCAGCAGAGAAACCGCCAGAATCAAGCCGATTACCAGTAACAGCCCCTTCTTCATCCTGAACCTCCTTATCCAGCCTATCACCCAGGTTTAAGAACAACGGGATCGCTTCTAGATAGTACCATTGCCAATGGGTTTCTGCCCCATCATATCCCAGCTTCCATCCATCACCGCTGAAGTGACCTTACCCTCCTGGACTATTATCCTCGCTGTGTGCGGAGTGATTACCTGCCCGACAATAATAAACCCTGATCGATTCCCATAACCTGCCTGGAGGCAATCGAACTGGTACTCAAACTCCCAGCAATAGGGGCATTTCAAGGTGGTTGCGTTCGCAAGCGCAAGCGTTTCCATCATGCCATCGAACTGGAACGTTGGTTCGCTAATCACATATTGCCGGGCAATCTCCTGGCTATCCGCCTGAGAAATACCCTTGGATCCGGCATTAGGGACTGCTTCACCCGAACTGCACGATGCTAACACAAAGACAGATGCCACCGCCAGCAAACTCACGAGCAGGAACAGCCCCCTCCTCATCTCGCATGCGCCTTTTCCCTGCGCTGCCTTCTGGAGACAATAATGAGTGCAAGCATAACGAATATCGCAGCACCCAGGCCTATCTCAATCTGTCGCAGCGGCCAACCTACCCCGGCCTCGCCCTGGGGGGCTATCATTCCTGCTCCGGACGGCCCTGCACCACCGAGAACACCTGGAGCTGGCTGAGTTGCAGCCTCCGAAGGAGGAGATGAGGGAAGTACATTGTAATTCGTGTATCCGACAGCTTTTGCGGTAGCAAGAGACATCTGCCCCATGACGCCCGGGACAGTGACCATCGTCTGCTGCTCGGTAGCTACATATGAGGGCGCTAATTGAATATAGGTTGCGTTACTTCCGCTATTAACTCCGGCATTGTTCACAAAAGCGTGGGAAAAATCGCCCGCAAGCAGCACCACGAGGGCAATGGCGACAATGGCTGTGGCAGGACGCAGCCAGCGCAGGCTCGCCGGGCCGAAAGCGCTCCCACGTTTGGGCTCAGGCACAGTGACCGTAAAGGAGCGCGGCACAGGCACTTCAGTCACGCTGTGCAGCAACCGCACCGTCACCCGCAGCGATTCGAGCTCTTTTGAACAGCCCTCGCATGTCTGGAGGTGATGCTCAACAAAGCTTTTGTCCTCGCTGCTGAGGCTGCTATCGATATATTCGGATAGCAGGCCCCGCACTTTTCGGCACAAAGGCTCCCCTTTTCCCCTGAACATTGTAATACCCCTTCTATTTATTAAGACGGAATTTCGAGGGTAAAAGTTCCTCGCGCTGGAGCAGAAAGTCTCTCAGACGCGTTCGCCCTCTGTTCAGTCGCGACTTCACAGTACCCAGAGAGTTGCCTGTGACCTGGGCAACCTCATCATAGCTCAGGCCCTGGACATCGGAAAGGATAACCACCAGACGCTGGTCCTCGGGGAGATGCGCCAGTCCTTCGCTGAGGAACCTGCCCAGTTCCCGGCGCAAGGCATAATCTTCGGGAGACTCGGTATTATTGGATTGAGGAAGATCATCGGTCTCCAGCAGCAGAGTGTCCAGGGAGACTACGCGGTAGCGTCGGGCCACTCTCTGCTTATCGTGGCAGGAGTTAGCGGCGATGCGCAGGACCCAGGACTTGAAGCTGCCACCCCTGAACTTGCCGATAGCCTTATATGCGGAGAGAAAAGTATCCTGGCTGGCATCCTCGGCTGCCTCGGCGTTGCCCAGCATCCGCAAGGCAAGATTGTAAACCAGGCGCTGATATTGCTCAACCAGGAGGTTGAAAGCATCGACATCGCCGTCCTTACTTCGTGAGATTAACTCCTGTTCGTCCATCAATAATCACCTTGCGAACCTAAAAAACAGCGCATGAATGGGAATGTTTACAAATCTTCCTTCAACCACCCGTTTCCCCCCGACTTTTGGGGGGAATTGGAAAACCAGGGGATACCCCCAGGCCCCCAGCAGAGGGGTTTTTGCCCCTCTGCACTACCCATTTGTTACACAAACCTCCAAAGCGTGCTTGACTCGCAGGTAGTGCCTATTTATACTAATTGAGTATATGTAAAGCTCTGTCCATTTTAACATAGTTAGGCTAGCGCAATCTAACCCGGTGGTCTAAATAACTGAACAGAGGAATATTGAGGAACTTTGACAAGGGGCTTAAGCCCCTTGTCTCCCATATTAAAGATGAGAACTCTAATCCGCGAAACCCTGCAGGTCATTCTCCTGGCTCTGGTCATCTTCTTCGCCATCCATTTTATGATACAGAACTTCAGAATCGACGGCACAAGCATGGAACCCAACCTGCATAACGGCGAATATGTAATTGTAAACAAGACAGCCTACTGGTTCGGCCACGACCCCCAGAGAGGCGATGTCATCGTCTTCCAAGCTCCCGACCAGCCCCAGAATGACCGGGTTAAACGGGTGATCGGCTTGCCGGGCGACATAGTAGAGGTGAGAAGTGACGGCACCGTCTACGTCAACGGACAGCAACTTAAGGAACCATATCTGCCAACTAATCACAGCGGCATCAGCGGAACCTGGACAGTGCCCGAGGGTGATTACTTCGTCATGGGAGATAACCGCAGCGTCAGCTACGACTCCCGTGAAGGGGGCCCAGTGCCCCGAAATAAGATAATCGGCAAGGCATGGCTCATCATCTGGCCGCTACACGACTGGGGATGGGCCCCCAACCGCTCCATAGCAATGGCAGCAGCTACGCCTTAGCCTCTTTTATCCCCCTTGACTTAAGATATTTCATAAACTACAATCATCTTAACTGAGGTGTTATTCAGAGAGAGGCACTATGAAAAAGGACCTGATGGAAATTCTGGCCTGCCCGGTATGTAAGGGCGACCTCCAACTCGAAGTAACTGAAGAGGACGAGAAGGAGGTTATTACAGGTACGTTGAAGTGCACTAAGTGTTCCCAAATCTATCCCATTAAGGACTCTATACCTAACCTATTGCCACCGGACCTGCGCAATTAAGGCAATATTCTAAGTTAAAAGTGAGGAGGTAAGAACAGATAAATGAACAGGTTCAAGGTGGGTGGTGCGTTAATCTGTCTCGGCTGCGTCGTTCTTGCCGGCCTTTTTATCTGGGGTTTAGTCGCCGGTGGGGACTGGCGCTTCTGGGCAATCGCTGCCCCCGTAATCATTGCCTTCCTGGGAGCACTGGGAATAGGTTTCTCCATCGGGCGGCTCATGGCGACCACGGAGAAAGCCCCTTCAACCCAACCCAAAGAGAAAAGCGCCGCAAGCTCTACCACATAGATGCCAGTGATTAAAGCCATCTCTACGGGGTATAGGTTACCCTCGACTCCGGAGATTCCCAGACCTCAACTTGTGAGATAACCACACCGCTCAGCCGTTTTTTAAGCTCTTTGTATATGGTTGCGGCGATGTTCTCCGAGGACGGGTTGATTTTATCGAAGGGCTTAATATCGTTCAAACAGACGTGATCGAACCGCTTCAGTACCCCGCCGACATACTTCTTAAGCTCCACAAAGTCGAAGGCTATTCCTATCTCATTAAGCTTCCTGGCCTCCACGCTGACTACAACCTCGAAGCGATGCCCATGTAACGCCTCGCATTTACCGCCGTAACCCCTTAAATAGTGAGCGGCATCGAAGTGCTGCCTGAC
>JBBIRL010000019.1:7626-16037 GCA_037441825.1 Dehalococcoidia bacterium
TCGATAAGCCGGGGAGCATTTCGGAAGCTGGGCTGCCTGCCCAGATCGCTCTCGATGCCCTTGACGAAACAGAGCAGGCCGGAAGGCTCCAGTTCCGTCACTGCCGACAGTACTGCGTTGAGGTACAGCGGCTGCTCCTTGTAATAGACAGGCTCAGTCTCATAGACCGATGACACCTTCTTTATGTTAACCTTTTGGGACAAGTGCTGCACAGCCGCGGTAAGATTGCCCATCCTATCACCTAGATTTGAACCCAGGGCGAGATATATCTCAATCCTGGTCACGAGTGCTTGCCCCTGACGATAGCATCACTCATCCTGACTACCCGCACCATCTGCGCCACATCGTGCACCCGCACTACATCAGCGCCGTTGGCGATACCGATGGCCACCGTGGCCGCCGTGCCCTCCAGACGCTGGTCGACAGGCAAATCGAGCACATGCCCGATGAACGACTTGCGTGAGGTGCCCAGCAGAATAGGCCTTCCCAGCGCCTTCAACTCTGCCAGGCGGCGCACAATCTCCACATTTTGCTCCACCGTCTTGCCGAAGCCGACGCCAGGGTCGATGATGATATTGCTCCAGTCCACACCGGCATCCAGGGCTACTCTAATACTTTTCTTGAGGCTGGCGATAAGCTCGGGAAAGAAGTCGCGAAAACGCGAGTCCCTTTGATTTTGCGAGATGACCAGGGGCACACCAGCCTCCGCAGCCACCCGCGCCAGCTTGGGGTCTCGCTTCAGTTCCCAGACATCGTTTATCATACGCGCCCCTACTGCCACTGCCTGCCGTGCCACCTCTGATTTATATGTGTCTATGCTCACCGGCACAAACAATTCGCTGGCCAGCCTCTCGATGACCGGCAGAACACGCCCCAGTTCCTGCTCAGCGGAGATAGGTTCGAAGCCAGGGCGGGTGGACTCTCCGCCCACATCTATGATATCGGCACCTTCAGCAACGAAACGCTTCCCCTGTTCAATAGCAGATTCCGCATCTCGCAGCCCATCACCGGAGAAGGAATTAGGATCGACGTTGACGATGCCCATGACATAGGTGCGCTGCCCCCACCTGAATTCCATATTCCCGTAGCGGGTGATACCAAGAGGACTGTTTACACTTTCGTTCATCGGCAACCCCACGTTCTGTTACATCATTATAGCATGGCCATTTACCCGTGCGCACAGGTTTACTGAGACCACCCTTTATGGTAAAATCGAATCTGTAAAGACAGAAATTCCAGATTGCCAGGTGATAGATAATGCCGATTTACGAATACCGATGTAGTAACTGTCGACGTCGCGTGGACATATTTGTGCAGGGCTTCTCCCCTCCCACCAACCCAAGCTGCACCAAGTGCGGCAGCAAGGAGCTCAGCCGTATCTACTCTTCTTTCGCGATGCGCAGGTCTAAAAACGACAGGGGCGTCTATGATGAGATACTCTCCGACTCCAAACTTACGCACGGGCTGATGAGGAACGACCCCCGCGCTCTCGCCGAGTGGAGCCGAAAGATGGCGCGTGCCACCGGTGAGGATGTCACCCCTGAGTCCGAGGAGCTTCTCAGCCGTCTGGATGCGGGCGAGGACATGAACAAGGTGGTAGAGGATTTCAAACAGACTGAGATGGGGGGAGACATGGAAACGGGAGGCGCGGAAGCGGAGTGAGCTATGCCTATATATGAATTTATCTGCAACAAATGTCAACAAAAAGCAAGCTTTTTCGTGAGGAGCTTCGATCCTCCTCATAACCCGGTATGTCCTGCCTGCGGCAGCAGCGGACTCGACCGCTGTATCTCCGGATTCGCTTACCACAGGACAACAAGGGATGTCTGGGAACAATCCGGACCGGCCTCCGCAATCCCTAAAGACCCTGACTATTACAAGGACCCGCGCAACATAGGAAGATGGACCGAGAAGAGGCTCAAAGACCTCGGTGTGGATATGGATAGCGAGGAATACAGAGATACCTTCTCCGGAGTTAAAGAGTCGATTGCTGCCGCCAGAGAAGGTGAGATGCCCAAACCATTAAAGGACCTACTCTAGGACTGCCCCAATATGCTGCGTATTCTCGATGTTAACCTCAATCGCATCGGCGAGGGATTACGTCTCCTCGAGGATGTAACACGCTTTATCCTGAATGACCCCGAACTCAGCGAACAGTTGAAGAATATGCGCCATGAGCTATTGCCTAAGGACCGGTCACTTCAGACGAGGCTTCTCAAAGCTCGGCGGGCGAATGAGGACGTGGGTGCTTTCCTGGATGTGGACAGTGAGGCTGAGCGAACGGATGCAGTCAGCCTGGTCAGCGCCAACTCGCGGCGTGTCCAGCAATCTCTGCGCGTCCTCGAAGAATTAGCCAAGGTCCATGGTGATGATTTCGGATTGGACTGGGACAAATTCAAGCACGCCCGCTTCGCCCTTTACACACTCGAGCAGAAGATGGTACTGGAGCTGCTTCGCCACAACAAAAAAGAGCAGGTTGCCGGGCTCTACGTCATAATAGATACCCAGGCGCTGAGAGGGCGAAGTGAGATCGAGATCGCCCGGCAGGCGATTCAAGGGGGAGTTCGAATAATTCAGCTCCGCGATAAGCTGCGGCCCAAAGGTATGCTGGTGCCCCTAGCACGAGAGCTGAAAAAGGTCTGCGCCGAGTCCGATGTACTCTTTATTGTGAACGACTATATTGACCTCGCTATCGACTCGGATGCCGATGGACTCCACATCGGGCAGGAGGACTTGCCGTTCGCCACTGCCCGCAAGATGTTGCCCGCGGACAAAATCCTGGGCTGCTCCTCGGCCACGCTGGAAGAGGCACTCAATGCCGAGAAGGAGGGAGCCGACTACATAGCTGTAGGTTCAATTTATTCCACGCCGTCGAAGTCAGGGGCAAGACTTGCCGGACTTAAAACGCTGCGACAGGTGAAAAAGAAGGTGTCAGTGCCTGTAGTTGCTATCGGCGGCATAAACGAGGATAATATCACCCATGTTATCAGCGCCGGCGCCAATGCAGTCGCCGTAATCAGCGCCGTGCTCGGCGCTGACGATATCAGGGAAGCAAGCCAAAGGCTTACAGAGATAATAAACAGAGGAAGTGCCAGATGATTAGACCCACCGCGAGACTTGATACTATCGCAGATAAAGTGCGAGTTTACTTCGCCGCAGAGGACGGCGCCCGCGAGAAGGGGCTGGAGCTTTCCCGGGAAACCATTCGCTTCAGCGCCAATGCCATCCGTGCCGTGCATCGCGGGGAATTCGACCAGGCACGAGAGCTCATCGCCTCGGCACGCGCCAACGTCGAAGACATGACACGAACCCTCGCCGAACACGGCGAGCTGGCCTACGGCGGTTTTGTCCACAACGGGACGAAAGAGTATGCAGAGGCATGCATTACTCTCTCACTGGTGGCGGGTGAAACCCTACCCGATCCCGATGAGCTTGGCGTCAGCTACGCCGCCTACCTCAACGGACTGGGCGAGGCGGCAGGCGAGATGAGGCGGCACCTGCTCGATACATTGAGAGAGGGCAAAATCGAACGCTGTGAGGAAATACTCTGGGCTATGGACGACATCTACAGCCTTCTGGTGACTATAGATTTCCACGATGCCCTGACCGGCGGCCTGAGACGGACCACCGATATGGTACGGGGCGTTCTCGAGAGAACGCGAGGCGACTACACCATGTCCTTGCGGCAGAAGCAACTGGAGCAGAAGCTGGACGAGTTCGGGAACAAGCTGCACAAGAAGTAATCCCCATAACACAAGCACGTTGTCGTGTGGTCAGCCCCACTGACCAAGAGAGAGGGGTCGATGGCTGGGTATGAGGTCGTGCATGTTGCAGTCGCTACCCCCGATATCCCCGAGCCAGACGTCATTACTAAGGTAGCAACTATTGTCAACAAAGACCCTTACCAGACGCGCCTTCTCCTGAGCGGAGGACTTCCCAAGCTCATCGCTCACTATCCCAGCATTCAGGAAGCGGAATCGACAGCACAAAACCTGATAGACCTGGGGCTGGTGGCTTTCGTCTGCCAGAACTCGGAACTGCGCAAGCCCTCAAAGGTTTTCACTGTCCTTACTACAGAATTCTTAAAGGAGGAAGCCGTATTTCGTAACAAAGGTGGTCAGACAAAAAAAATAGCGTATAGCGATGTCTTTTTGATTCTAAAGGGCATTATGCAGACTACTACTGAGGAAGAAACCACAGTAACCAGGAGGGAAATAAATTGGGGTGCTACCCTGCTGACAGGCGGCCTCCCCATCTACCACAATGTCACAGAGAAAATCAGCGACGCAACAGTTCAAGAGGAACCACTGGTGAGGCTCTACAATCGGGAATCTTCGGAGCCTATCGTGCAGATGTTGCAACATAGCATGTCCTATTCATTCTTGGGTGCCCAGATAGCCCCTTCATCCCTGGCTAATTTTAACACTGTGGTTGCAAAGCTGCAGGAGTTATTCCCCCAGGCTATCTTCGATGACAGATTGACGAAATCTTCCAAGTCCGGTATGCCTTCCCCCAGAACTCCAGACGACCTCGAACTCAACTGCAAGCTGCTCTACATGTACTACAAGGCAAAAAGCTGACTTAGCTATCGAAGATAGCTAAGTCAGCTTGCATCAGGCCAAGATACTTCGAGTCTACCTTTTAGCCAGCGACCACACTTTTGATCTCGGGGACTTCCTGCTTGAGTATGCGCTCAATGCCATTCCGTAAGGTCACCAGCGCCATAGGACAGCCTCCACAGGCTCCGCTAAGCCTCACCGAGACTACACCTTCTTTTACATCCAGCAGTTCCACATCTCCACCATCAGCCTGTAAGGCAGGCCTGATGTGGGAAAGTGCTGCTTCTACCTTCTCCCTCATTGTTCTCTCCTCCTTCTGGAGATGCCCCTCCAACGCTTAATCATTGTTTATCTTAGCAAAGGAGCTAATCTTTGTATGCAACTTTTGTCTCATTTCCGGCACATCAAGCTCTTCCCTTTAATAGAGCTTCTGCTATAATCGAGTTTATGGTAATTTCAGTTTATGGGCTATTGCAGGGCTGAACGTCGAAATTCTATGAGCCAAGATATCGCTCTTTACATTCACTTTCCCTTTTGCCGCCGCAGGTGCAGCTACTGCTCCTTCGTATCGTACCAGGGCCGCGAGTCCGACATCCCTGAGTATGTCAAAGCACTCAACAAGGAGCTCGCAATGCGCGCCGCAGGTCATAGAGTACGCAGCATCTACTTCGGCGGCGGAACTCCCAGCCTGCTGTCCCCAGAACAGATTCACGGGATACTTTCCGTAGTCCACTCGCATCTCACAGTTGACGCAGCAGTTGAAGTAACACTTGAAGCCAACCCCGGTACCATAGACGGACAATATCTTGCAGCAATAAAGGCTACAGGTATCAACCGCCTTAGCTTAGGGCTGCAAAGCCTGGATGATAACGAGCTTGCGCTGCTGGGCCGCATCCACACAGCATCGGAGGCGAGAGACGCAATTCGCCTGGCGCGGAACGCCGGATTCACCAATCTGAGTTTTGACCTCATCTACGGCCTCCCGAGTCAAACATTGGCTGGCTGGCGTAAAACGCTGGATGAAGCCATCGGTCTGAACCCGGAGCATATTTCTCTTTACCCTCTCACCCTTGAAGACGATGCCCCTTTGCGGATGGCGATACTGCGGGAAGAGGTGCCGCCCATCGACTCCGACCTTGCCGCCGACCAGTACGAACTGGCGCAGGACATGCTGCAAGAACGTGGATACAGCCACTATGAGATATCGAACTGGGCGAAAGAGGGATATGAGTGTCGGCATAACCTGGTCTACTGGCGTAACCTGCCTTACCTGGGAGCAGGCGTCGCCGCTCACTCCTATGTAGATAGCCACCGTCTTGCTAACACCGCAGACCTGGATAGCTACCTGAATGCTTTTTCAGGCAACTTACCGCCTGCGTGGGAACTGGACGAAGAGATTGGCCCGGAGCTAAAACTTTCGGAAACGGTCATCCTGGGACTGAGACTGAGCGAAGGGATCGGGTTAGATGACATCAAATGCAGGTTTGGCATAGACTTGCTTAGACATTACGAGCAGCAGGTCGGTGAGACAGCCACGCTAGGGCTGCTGGAATATTCCGGGCAGCACATCCGGCTGACGCGCCGCGGCAGATTATTAGGAAACGAGGTATTCTGGAGATTTCTACTAAGCTAGCGGTGAATCATAGTAGTCAAAGGGTCGTTCATGGTTCGACAATCCTTCGACCGGGCTCAGGACAGGACTCACCACGAACGACATCTCAGGATATTTTAAGGAGACAGCAATTGAGTCGATGGAACAATCGATAATTAGAAACTTCTGCATTATTGCCCATATAGACCACGGCAAGTCCACGCTCGCCGACCGCCTCATTGAGCTCACCGGCGCTATGCGCAGGGATGAGATACGAGAGCAGGTGATGGACAGCATGGAGCTGGAACGCGAACGCGGCATCACCATTAAGGCCAAGGCTATCCGCCTCGATTATAAAGCTAACGACGGTAAAACTTATCGACTGAATCTTATAGATACCCCTGGCCATGTGGATTTCTCCTATGAGGTCTCGCGCACCCTGGCTGCCTGCGAAGGCGCGGTGCTGGTCATAGATGCTTCCCAGGGCATCCAGGCGCAGACGCTGGCGAATGTCTACCTGGCCATGGAGCACAACCTGGAAATCATCCCCGCCCTCAATAAGATTGACCTGCCTACCGCCGAAATCGACCGCGTAATCGACGAGATTGAAAGCGTGCTCGGCTACGGGAAGGAGAGCGTGCTGCTCATAAGCGCCAAGACCGGACTCGGCGTGCCGCAATTGCTGGAGCGGATAGCACACCGCATCCCGCCTCCCCGGGGCAACGCCGATGCACCACTCCGGGCGCTCATCTTCGATTCACGCTATGATTCCTATAAGGGCGTGATAGCTTACCTCCGGGTAATCGACGGGCAAATCTCCAAGGGAACTGAGATGGAGGTGCTGGAGGTCGGCTACTTTGCCCCCGAGCCATGCCCGGTACAAATGCTGTCCGCCGGAGATGTCGGTTACATCGCCACCGGACTGAAGAATGTAGCCGAGTGCCGTGTCGGCGACACCGTGACCTCGATATCCAATGGAGCCAGAGATCCCCTGCCCGGATACCGCCCCGCCAAGCCCATGGTGTTCGCCGGCATCTACCCCACGGAGGCCGACGACTATCAGGAGCTTCGTGCAGCCATCGACAAGCTCAGCCTCAACGATGCCTCGCTTTCTTATGAACCGGAGTCCAGCCCCCTTCTGGGCCACGGCTTTCGCTGCGGCTTCCTCGGCTTGCTGCACCTGGATATTGTACGAGAGCGCCTGGAACGCGAGTTCTTCTTGTCGCTGGTGGTTACAGCGCCGGGCGTCAGCTTCATCGTCACCAAGACCAATGGGCAAACTGTTACGGTGGTCAACCCCAGTGATTTGCCGCTGCCGCATGAGATAGAGAAAGTAGAAGAGCCCTGGGTCAGCATCTCCATCATCACCCCCTCGAAGTTCATCGGCCCATTGATGGAGCTCATCATGGGGTGCGGAGGAGTCCATAAACGCACGGAGTATCTGGGACACTCCAAGACTCCGGGGGAGCTGGGGCAGCGAGTCCAGCTTGAGTATGATATGCCCCTGCGCTCGATGCTCACCACATTCTATGACCAGTTGAAGAGCCGCAGCCAGGGCTATGCTTCGATGGACTACGAATTCGTCGGATACAGGGAGGCCAAACTGGTCAAGCTCGACGTTCTGGTGAACGGCGTAGCGGTAGACGCCTTCAGCCGCATCGTTCCTCCTGATAAAGCCCACGACATCGGCGAGGCGATAGTCACCAAGCTCAAAGAGGAGATACCCCGCCAACTGTTTCAGGTGCCGCTCCAGGCAGCGGTGGGGAGCCACATTGTAGCCCGGGCCAACATACCTGCCAAGCGCAAGGATGTCCTGGCGAAATGCTACGGCGGCGATGTCACCCGTAAGCGCAAGCTACTGGAGAAACAGAAAGAGGGCAAGAAAAAACTGAAACAGATAGGCAAGGTGGAGGTGCCCAAAGAGGCGTTTATGAGCGTATTAAAGCTGAACGGGTGATAGCAGAGACCCTATTTTGGCATTTCCCCCATTATATCTTCAAGCTTCTCCGCGCTGAGTCCCCGCACCACAGCCCGCTCCATCATCCACTCGCCCAAGGATTGTGGCGGAGTCTTCACCTGACTGGCTGGCCTGGGTGCCATGCTGAGCGCACCGTCGCCGCAGGCTGATATGCAGATGCCGCAGCCGAAACAGCGCAGTTCGTCCACCTTGCAAACGCCGTCCACTATAGACAACGCCTTGAACTGGCAGCGCTCGATGCAGAGGTCGCAGCCAACGCAAAGGTTCTCATCCACACTGGCCC
>JBBIRL010000020.1:0-15838 GCA_037441825.1 Dehalococcoidia bacterium
TTCTGACCACGACAGCCAGGTCATCCGCCAGCGGGTCAGGCATCATTTTGTTGTTCTTTTTCACGAATAACCTGTCATCAATCGTTTCGTAATCCGTGGTCATTGCAATCTCGCCCGTAGTCATAACGTCATCGTTTATCTTGAAAGGTTTTTTTGTGAGATTGAATGATGCTCCCAGGCTCTCGAGGTCTTCCTTGGCATACGGTATCCCCGCATAGCGGCTAATTTCACCATAGACAACGTATTTTGGTATCCATATATCGGGATGGGCTATAATCTGCACCTGCTTTCTCGCCCGCATCAACACGTTGTGTAAACCACCAGTGTGGTCTCCGTGGGCATGGCTGAGCACAATGGCGTCGATTGTGGAGAAGTCGATTCCCATAAGGTCAGCGTTGTATACCGCCGAGGTGCCCAAGCCGGTATCAAGCAATACTTTACTGCTCTCGGTTTCTACCAGGATGCTCAGCCCCCACTCGCCAATGAAGCCGAGTTGAGCAGTGTTTTCGCTGAGGGTAGTGATGCGCACAGCCATCCATCACCTCCAATAGCCGTTTTCTTTATTGTTTAGTCCTGTGCTCAAGCTGGTTGAGACGGAACATCACCTCACTCAGTTGCTGCCTGAGCATCTGAGATTGTGATTTGAGTTCACCTATCGCCTGTTCAACATTGGAAGCCGGCCGCGCTTCACCGGTGTTTCGGCCTCTGCTCATCCCGCGTCCCATCCCGAAGTGAGCGCTAACACTGGGACCCGATGACCTCTTGTATTGACCCGATTTGTATCCTGCAACAACATCTTTGATTTTCCCTGATACCTCTGTGATTACCTGAATCCCTGCTGCTGAAAGGGTCTGATAGGCATTGGGACCGCAGTGGCCGGTAAGCACTGTCTGAACTCCTTTGCTGGCCACGGTTTGGGCGCTGGCTATTCCGGCTCCACCTGAAGCCATACCGCTGGTGTTCTCTATTGCCTCGAACTCCATCGTGTCGGGGTCGACAATCAGAAAATACCGGCATCTGCCGAACCGGGGGTCAACCTCAGCATCCAGGCTCGGCCCTGTTGCCGAAATCGCTATTTTCAAAGCATACCTCCTCTTTTAGGGCAGGCGTGCAGAATTTGAATGCCTGCCCCATAAGCAACATCACGTTTCGCTATTATTTTTCTTCCTTTTCCAGTTCCTTTATTCTGGCCTCGATTTCATCAAGATGTGTCTTTACGGCGTTTGCTTCTTCCTTAAGAAATTCCAGCTCATCCTTCTGATTCATCTCGGGGGAAGGTGCACCCCAGACGCCCCCATAGTAGGGAGGGGGTGGGGGAGCATAGGCAGGAGCTGCTGCGTAGGCACCTGGATACCAGCACCGGGGCAGTCCTCCTCTTCCTCTACCAACATAGGGCCAGGGTGGAGATGCACCTCTGAAACCGAAGCCCATTCCATATCCTTGTCTGTATGGCATTTCATTTACCTCCTTATGAGTTCACAATAATTTCTCACTACCGTGTATACGGCGACGGGTAGCCGTAGCTGGGGCCCGGACCGTAAGACCCAGTCGGCTGAACGGCGCTGAAGCCTCTACCATACGCCCACCAGCGGCGCGGTAGCCAGGGATAGAAGCGGCAGAAGGGGTAGGGGTTACCTCGTCCCATACCGAAGCCACGACCATAGCCCATGCCTCGTCCCATACCACGCCCCATACCGAGTCCGCCCCATCCAAACCAACCTCTTCCGAACGGCATTTCGCTCACCTCCTTCCCTTGGGCACTAACCTGTGCCTGTCTCTTAATTCGAATGAATTGTGGCTCTTTCACCGCCTCATAAATGGCACCAGCCGCACAAACTTCGAGGCATTGGCCACACTCTTTGCAGAGTCCGTGGTTGATTCTAGCCGTATCACCGATAAGACTAATAGCCTTGTGTGGACAGACTACAGCACATGCACCGCAGCTATTACACTTGTCAGCATCAATACGAAACATGGTTCACCTCTTCATGGTGAGCAGGCGCACTCCCTTCATCTGGCGAAAGGTAGCGCCCTGGCTTACATGGCATAGCACTGTTTCAGTGTCAACGACTTTTGTGCCGGAGATAGCATCTATTCCATATTCAAAAAGTATCGGCGAAAGCGGGGTGCTGGGTCCTAAAACAATGACAAAAGCCTTCGGTTCACAGAGCCTGAGTATGTCTTCCATAGTATGGTTGACAAAGGCGCTGCCTGTGATAGCTACCACATCTGCTTTAGGAATAATATTTTGGGCCTCGCTTTCCGCTAAGTCGCTCTCTTTGGGGTGCTTCTCAATTACCCAGAGTTCTTTTGTTGTTTCGCGAAGCCTTGCAACAAACGGGAAATGCCCCACGATCGCTATTCTTTTATCACGTCCCTTTTCCTGTATGAGTTCAGCAGCATTGAGGTCGATGCACCGAGTTTCCTCTATCTCAATGAGGGAGTTTATTGCTGCAATACCTATTGCTGCTTCAAGCTCGCTATCCGAACGGGCCATCCGGGCCAGCCCGAGTGCAGATTTTTCCATCAGGTGTCCCGCATCTTTGACTGGAACAAGGATATGAGAACTGTGATGGTCGGGCATGTGCGGCGTTGATGCAAGCCCGCAGTTGCGGGTTAGCACGGCTGTCCAGAAGGGTCCTAATCGGATGTCCTTGACTGCGGATTGATAATCCAGCGTGCTGAGCAAATCGTTTATGATTCTCACGCTCACGATTGCTAGTCCTTCCTGCCCCGGCGGCATCTACCACGTCCTCTCATGTCAAAGCCGAATCCAGTCACCGGCTGTATCTCAGGGCTCTGACACGCGGGACACGCAGACGGGAGGCCAACTACCATCTCATCGAAGGGGACATCCCACTCATGACCATCATTGCCACATCTGAAGCGGCGCATCGCCAGTTCGAAGTTGCCTCCTTCAATTCTTATTGCTTTTCCGTTGAGCAGGGCATCAGCGAGCTTCTTTCGTGCCGACTCAAGTACTCGATGAAACGTGGGACGGGAAATTTGCATTTTCTGGGCACACTCTTCCTGCTCGAGGCCCTGCAGGTCCTTTAGCCGGATTGCCTCAGCCTCTTCCACTGTAAGGTTGACCTCCTCCAGGGCATGAAGAGGGATGCCTGCCGGTTTGAAATGAGTTACCGCAGGAATGGAATCAACTCGGCGCCACTTTATCGGTCTAGGCATTAAGCCTTCCTCATATTCTAATTAGAGTTATGGACATATGTCCATAATTAATATATCATTGATATGTTGATATGTCAAGGTTAGAATTACTCCAAGCGCCATCTGATTGACCCTATGAAAGTTGGCTCTCCTAGTGAGAGGAGTCTGACATTTGATGACGGATGTAGAGAAGTTCGAGGCTGGAAAAGACCGTATAAGAGCGCGCCTTTGTAAATTCACAAGAAAGGCATTTCAGTTGCTTCCCAGGCTGAATGACCCTTATATTCTGGATGTGGGATGTGGCTCTGGCGTCTCTACCATGGAACTGGCGGAATTATGTGATGGTCAGATAGTAGCTCTGGATATCGATGAACATGCCCTTAATAGACTTGATGCGAAGATTACAAAGGCGGGGATTTCATACCGTGTGAGCACGCTGAGGTGCTCGATGTTGGACATGGATTTCCCAGATGAGAGTTTTGACATTATCTGGAGTGAGGGTTCGATTCATGTGGTTGGCTTCGAAAACGGACTCCGGTTATGGTCTCGATTTCTGAGACTTAATGGATTCCTCGTAGTACACGATGAAGCGGGAAATATAGATGAGAAGCTAAAACAGATAGCATCGTGTGGATATGATTTGATCGACTACTTTACATTAGATCAAGATGTCTGGTGGGCCGAATACTATGTTCCCCTTCAGAAGCTGATTGATGATATGCGACCCCGGTGCGCCAGTTATCCCAAGGCGCTTGCCTTACTAGACGAGAACCAGCGGGAGATAGATATGTTCAAAGTATATCCTGAACACTACCATTCAACGTTTTTCATTGTGAGAAAAAGATAGCCAGGGGACTGCGAAGCTAGTTTGCAATAAATAGGATTGCGCCCTTCGACTGGCTCATACGGGCGCTTCGACTATCACCGTAGTACCCTGTCCCGGGGCCGACTTTATGACCACATTACCACCCATTAGCTTGGCTCTCTCTTGCATTCCTGCCAGGCCAAGCTTACCGGATTCGGCTAGACTGCCCATTGTATCCGGGACGGGGAATCCCCGGCCGTTGTCGCTGACAGTTATCCTGATGCCGTCTTCCTCAAACTCGACTGCTATCTGTGCCGATGTTGCCTGAGCGTGACGCCAGGTGTTGTTGATTGCCTCCTGGACGATCCGAAACAGCAGAAGCTCTGAATCAGGTGCCGCTCTGCGTTGGTCACCACGACTACTCACAGACACATCGATGCCCGTGTATTCCTTCGTTCTGCGGGCAATCCAGTTCAACGCCGATAGTAGGCCCAGGCGGTCGATAGTGGGAGGCCTCAGATCGCGGCTCAGCCGTCTTATACCCTCTGTAATTGCGTTGGTTAAGTTCCACAGCTTTTTCACACGCAGGATTTCCTCCTCACCTAACCCCGAAGCCGTTGCCGTAAGTTCATCCAGTTCGCGAGCGAGATACATCAACTCTTGGATAGTTTCGTCGTGTAGTTCCCTTGAAATTCGCTTCCTCTCGTTCTCCTGAGACCAAGTGACCTCGTTGATATAGAATTGCATGTTGTCGCGCATACGTTTTTCATGTGTAACGTCCCTGGCTATGAAATGAAATCCCATGCTCCTGCCGGCAACTACAATAGCCCGAACAGCAGTCTGGACGATGGCTTCAGTCCCATCCTTCCTGATCGCACGGCATTCATATAGATCGCTCATGCTATTATCTTTATCCCACAAGTTCAGCCGCGCCCTGGCAGAATCCAGACTGTACGAGCCCAGTAACTTCGTCACATTCATCCCGACCAGTTCCTGAGGCGAATAGCCGAAAAGGGCGATAGCTGCCCGGTTTGCCTCAATGACATCCCCCTCGGGATCGATGATGAGAATGGCTTCGCCGGCGCTCTCGAATAGGTCGCGATATCTTTTCTCCGACTCTGTCAGTTGCTTCTGCCCCAGCTTGTGCCGTTCTTCCAGCTCTATGTTATGAAGAGCAAACGCGATGTTGCCAGCGACCTCCTCAAACAGGGAGCGTTCTTCCAGCCCCGAAGTAAAACGGCCGGGTACAGAAGCAGATAGTACCCCGTACACCTTCCCCTGGTATTCCAGTCGCGCACTTATCGCCCCCCTGCCGGCGTACTGCTCTGCCAGGGGACAGTTAGTACAGGTGGAAGGGGGGTCCGTTGTCACGAATGTACCCGACTCCGGGAGTTTGGTTTTTACACAAGTAACCAGCTCGCCACGCTTGAGTTGATCGATTAGTTGTGAGAATACCTCGCCCAGGCCTGACTCGGCAGCCATAGACAGCTTCCAGGACGTGTCCAATAGCGCTACCCAGGCATTATAGTAGCCCCGGTTTTCCACAAGGCTATCGCAGATACCCTTAAGCAATTTATTGCGATCCTTTTCCTTGATGATAAGCTTGTTTACACTCTGCATGGCGCGAAGCACAAGATTGAGGCGTTTCATCTCCGCCTCTGCATACTTGCGTTCCGTGATATCGTGGGCAATGGTCGAAGCACCAACGATGCGACCGGCAATGTCAATGATAGGCGATATACTGAGTAAAACTGAAAATTCGCGGCCATCCTTGGTCACATGCCTGGTCTCGTAGTGCCTTATGCTTTCTCCACGCCTGACCCTCTCGAGAATTGCCTGAACGTACTTATGATATCTCCGCGGTATCAGTACGGATATCGGACGGCCAATGGCCTCTTCCTCAGAGTACCCGTAAAGTCTCTCGGCTCCCGGATTCCAGCTTGTGATAACCCCATCCAGGGTCTCGCTAATTACCGCATCGTCCATTGACTCGACGGTAGCGGCCAATTGGAAGCGCGTCTCATCATCTTGGCCGATGTAGGTTTGCGACGCCTGCAATTCATGCAGTCGCCGACGTGTCTCGGCTAATTCTCTCATGAGCTGGTCCTTGGACTTGTGAATATCATCCATCGGCTTCCCCAGGAACAGGTGTGAACGATAGTTTAGCATCAACCCGAGTGACCTACATGAGCCCGATGTCAAAGTAGAATTCACCAAAACTTCGTAGACTACAGGCTGATACCATCATAGCCTTCGGCTCCGGTAATTGAAACATACAACAGTCCCAGGAGTGGCATCGATCACGGCGTGCTATCGAGTGTCACCCAGCCTTCCTTCAGCGCCCGGTAAACAGCTTCCGTCCGCGAACTTACACCCAGTTTCTCGAATATGCTTCCCAGGTGGCCTTCTACCGTGCGTACACTTAGGGTAAGTTTGTCCCCAATCTCCTTGTTACTCAGGCCTTTTGTAACCAGCTTCAGCACTTCGAGTTCCCGGTCGGTGAGAATCTCCAAGGGAGGTTGCTCCTCTCGCTTGGCTAATGAAGGCACGAAATGGTCCAGGACCTTGCGGGCGATAGAGGGGTGGAGCACAGATTCTCCTGCGCGCACTGCACGGATTGCGCGGATGAGTTCCTGGCTCTGTACGCTTTTGAGCAGATAGCCTGCGGCTCCTGCTTCTATCAGACTGAAGACAAACTCATCATCGTCGTAGGCAGTGAGTATCAACACAGCGGTTTTAGGACACAGTGCTTTCACTCGCTGGGTGACTTCGATCCCGTCCACCTTGGGCATGGCGATATCGATTATGGCGATATCCGGTGTCAGACTCTTAATCAGCGCAATGGCTTCCTCGCCATCTCCAGCCTCCGCTACAACATCAAAGCCGGGCTCTCTCTCCAGAATACGCCGGATGCCATCGCGCATTAGGGTATGATCGTCAGCAATCAGGATCTTGATGCGTTCCAACCCAGCCTCCCGGGTCCACACCAGTACTCCATCAGTTATTATATCACAGCTCATCGTCGACGGGGAATTCCGCGTTCGAAGGATACAGCGTTATCTCTCTAGCAAGGTACTTTCACTCTCTCAATGCCCGCCGTAGACAGGTGAAACCACGCCATGGCGACTGATGAATAGCGTGGTTTCTTGCTCTGGCAAGGGGGGATTGCACTCTTGTTGGCCTTTGTGTACGTATAATAACATGATAAGTGAAGTAGTGAAGCGAAGAGCTAGAGAGTCAAGCCCAGCCCTGTAAGACGCATAACAAAGAAGGGAGGAACAATAATGAGTTCAGTAGAAAAGCGAACGACATCACTGCCACCGACAGATGAAGAAGGGTTCCTAACCAGAGGTGACGTCTGGAGCGAAGAGGTCGCAGAGCTTCTGGCGAAGATCTTAATGCCCAAAGACCTGACTGAGGATCACTGGAAAGTGATCAACTACATGAGAAAGTACTACCTGGAGTTCGACTCTGTCCCTCCGGTAAGAAAGCTAGCTCGCGACACTGGGATCAGCCTGCGCGAACTAAAGGCGCTCTTCCCCGAAGGACTTACCAGGGGGCCCTGCAGGATCGCCGGTATCCCCCGCCATATCATCCGTCCCAGCTTCCTATACCCGTGATTGTCCTGCCAGGATATGAGAGAGGGGCGCATCCAGAGGACTGGCGTAGTCAAAGGCTTTTCGATAGGCATGAAGACCTCTGGAGAACCGAAATTGGGTTTGTGTTCAAAGAGAAACTCATTGGAGGGCATGAATGGTAGCTTTGCATGTAGTGACGTATGTGCTGTTCTCAATATTTGCTGTAGCCTTTCTGTGGAAGGGCTATCAGCAATCTAAAATGCCCATCCATCTGAGATGGGAGCTCTACCCCCTGGCAGGCGAGAAGAGCCGTCCCTGGGGAGGATCGTATTTAGAGGCGCCGGACTGGTACAAGAAACCGCGTAAGCACCATAGCTTTGCCGGAGAGATGGCGTTTTTGGGCAAGGAGGTATTCTTCTTCAGGGAGTACTTCCGCAGGAACCGCAGTCTATGGTATATAGTGTACCCATTCCACATAGGCATCATCCTTCTCGTCACCTTCTTCTTTCTGGTCGTGATTGGCGCGTTGACAACAATCGGCGGTGTGGAAGTCTCGGCTGCATCGAGTAACGCATGGGGCCTGTTACTTTACTATGTGACGCTGATAGTCGGCATTCCGGCACTGATCCTGGGTACGATCAGCTGTTTGGCCCTGCTCATCAGAAAATTCGTAGACCCCACAATGAGTCCCTATACTAGGCGGGTGGAGTACTTCAACATCGTCTTCGTGCTGGCCATGTTCCTCACAGGCCTGCTCGCCTGGGCGGTCGCAGATAGAGGATTTGACATTGCCCGTGAGTACATGAAGAGCCTGCTTACCTTCGGCAGCATCGAGGGCTTGCCTTCACTATCGGCGGCGCATGCTGTGTTACTCGTGTTGTTGTTGGCATACCTACCGTTCACCAATATGATGCACTTCTTTGCAAAGTTCTTCACATACCACAAGGTGAGATGGGACGATTGTCCTAACCTGCGCGGCAGTGCCCTGGAGAGAGAGTTGAAGCCGCTTCTCGAGCAGCAGATTAACTGGGCGGCTCCCCATATGCAGAGCCTCAGGCGCTGGGTTGACGTGGTTACTGAGGAGACCGGGGCAAGCCCTGCCCCACGAGTAAGAAAAGGAGGCGAGTAAATGGAGGCAAAGGATAAGTTGAAAATCAGCGATATTAGCAAGAACGCTGATACCTCGCTGGTCACGATAACAGGCAACGATCTCATGCCATTGCCATACCCCTGCAATGATATGGTGCACCCTGGCACCGGCAAGCTGACTGAGGACCAACAGAAACGCTTCGAACACAGTCTGGACGGGGTTGTGGCTGTCGCCATACCTAAGCCCAAGAGCAAAGCAGAGGAGGAGATGCTGGTCGGGCGATTTCTTATGGGCTTGAGGAAGCTCTTCTCTAAAGAGCACAACTGGACCTTCCTACAGCCCCTGTTGCTCTCGATGGAATACTGTGTCAAGTGCCAAACCTGCAGCGATGCGTGCCCGGTCTACGAAGCCTCCGGCAGGAAAGAGGTCTACAGGCCTACGTTTCGCTCGGAGGTACTGCGACGGCTCTACAAAAGATACATCAATGGGGAGAATAAGCTCCTCTCATGGCTGTCCGGAGATGACATTGAGTTGAACTGGACGACCATAGCCAGGCTCGCTGAATCAGCATACAGGTGCACACTCTGCCGCAGATGTGCCCAGACGTGCCCTATTGGAATTGACAATGGCCTGATAGCCCATGAGATCCGCAAGCTCCTGAGCCAGGAGTTGGGTATCGCGCCCAAGGAACTGCACGATAAGGGCACGATGCAGCAGTTGGAGGTGGGGTCAAGCACTGGCCTGAAACCCAGCGGCCTGATGAATATCATTGACTTCATGGAGGAGGAAATCCAGGAGAAGACCGGCCGCAAGATCAAGATACCGGTGGACAAGAAAGGGGCAGACATACTCCTCATCCACAACGCTGGCGAGTTTCTTTCCTGGCCGGAGAATCCCGCTGCCTTTGCAGTGTTGTTCGAGGAGGCTGGCCTGAAGTGGACGCTTTCCAGCGAGCTCTGCGGATATGACGCGGTCAATTATGGTGTTTGGTACGATGACGCCCAGCTTGCCCGAATCGCATACCGGCACGCTAAAGTCGCCAAAGAGCTGAACGTGAGCAAGATCGTGGTCGGTGAATGCGGGCACGCCCACAAAGCGCTCATCGTTGTAGCAGACCGCATATTCCAGGGGGATCTGAATATCCCCAGGGTCAGTTGTATGCCTATCCTGGAGGAGATCGTATTCAGCGGTAGGCTCAAGCTCAATCCCCAGAGAAACAACTTCCCCGTTACTCTGCATGACCCCTGCAATATGGTCAGGCTGCTGGGAATTGTCGAGCCACAGAGGAGGATACTGCGTGCGATAGCTCCGCAATTCCGGGAGATGGCTCAGCATGGCACTGAGAACTACTGCTGCGGTGGCGGTAGCGGGTTCGCCATCATGTCCCCGATGAACCTCGTCGACTGGAAACTGGGTATTAGCGGGCGGATGAAGGTGAAGCAGGTACTGAATGCCTTCCAGCCCAACATTAGGCAAGGGAATACAAAGTTCGTCTGTGCCCCGTGCTCCAACTGCAAGGGACAGTTCAGAGACCTGATACAATATTATGAACTCGAGAAAAGGGCCAATATACATTACACAGGCTTGGTTGAGCTTATAGTAAACGCCATGGTGGACACGCCAATGAACTACATACCTGAGGCAGCTATCGAGGAGGTGGCTGCGGTACAGACCCCTGTGGAGGCACCTGTACCCCGCAGTGGAGTCTAGAGGAAGTTGCTTGTGCTTTACCTGAGAAATTAGCGGCTGCCCGGCAGGAACCTGCCGGGCAGCCCATACATACGCAGACATGCCGCTGGTGCCGAGGTCCAGTCGCCCAACCCCATCGCAGAGCGCTTGATTAATTAATTGCGCTATGATAGAGTGCATTTGATTTCCCTTCTTAGCGCTGGTGCGGATAATGGAGTAATCATGAGACTCGGGAGAACGGCTAGCTGGTCGGTGCAGCGCGTCCTCTGGACATGTTTCCTGCCCTTAGTCGCTGTTCTGATTGCACTGGCGGCTATTTCTATCTGGCAGATCCAGCGGACCAGTGATTTAGTTACACATGTTTCCGATATCCGACAACCATTAGAGACGACTGTCCTCAACATGAGTATCGCTGCCAGTGTGCTTGAGAATGGGGTGCCCTCATATAACGTGAACTCAGGTGTGTCTCAAGCGGATAGGGTTCGGGAAGCCGAGGACAAGTTCGGCCAGCTTGCAGCACAGTTCAACGGGCTTGCCGAAACTGCCCAGGATAAGCAGGTCGGTCAGAACCTCACGAGTCTGTACAATAGCTTCAAGGGAGTCCCGGATGTCATTGTAGGGGAGGTCGATCAGCAACGTGTAGCCCTAAGCCTCTTTCGCAAAGACGTAACATCTTTAGATACCCTGATCGACGGGACTGTTCGCGCGACTGATGTGTCCTCTCCTGATGCGGGGACGAAGATAGCAGCAGCAGTTGATATGAGAGCGGATCTTGACAGGGTGTCCTCGGCGGTCGAGTCGTACCTCAACGGACCAAATGCCAGCCTGCGTCAGGCGGTCTCAGACGCTCAGTCAAGCTTCCAGCTATCACTGGCGGCTTATCGAGGGACTAAGATGTCGACATACGAGGTACAATGGCTGAGTCTCGTAGATGAGAGCTTCACCGGTGCTGTGGCCGATGCCTTCTCCACGATGGACCTCACAGATAACCTTGCAGTGACCGTGAGCGGGTTTGAGGAATCCATAGGGAATACTGTGACCTACCTGGAGGACAACGCAAGCCCCCTGCTTGTTGCATCTACGGCGTCAGCTATGTCTGATGTGCAGACCAATGCTGCGTCGAGCACACGGTTGCTCATAATTCTGGTTTCCCTGAGTGTCATCGTTGCTATCGTTTGCGTAGTGGCCCTATCAAGAATGATTATAAGACCGATTCGCAACCTGCTTAAAGGCGCCGAAGCGGTTGACAGCGGCAAGCTCGACTACAGGTTCGACGTTGATGCCAGAGGCGAGTTGGGTGAACTAGCGTTGGGTCTCAATCGTATGCTGGATGGCATACAGCGGTCCAAAGCAGTATTGGGAGAGAGCGAGGAGACAGCTTGGCAAATCCTCGACTCCACTACCGACTCGGTTATACTGACCGACCTGAGAGGCTTAATTCTAGCGTGTAACGAGATTGCAGCCGAGAGATACAATAAGAGCCTCGAGCAGATGATCGACACCAATTTCTACGATCTTCTGCCGGAGGACCTGCGTGCCTCCAGAAAAGCTCAGATTGCGGACGTTGTTCGTACTGGCAAGTCCGTGCACTTTGAAGATGAGAGAGACGGAATGGTCTTGGACCACAGAATCTATCCCGTGCCGGGCGCGAGGGGAGAGGTATCGCGTATCGCGATTTTCGCCCGGGATGTTACAACCCACAAATGGGTAGAAGAAGTGACCGAGCAGTTGCGACGACGGAACGAGCTGATTCTAGAAGCCGCAGGCGAGGGAATCTACGGCTTGGATGCAGAGGGTAAGACAACGTTTGTGAATCCTGCTGCTGCCAGGATGCTGGGCTACAGGCCTGAGGATTTGATTGGACAGCTACACCACGAACTCGTTCACCATTCGAGAGCGGACGGACGAGTCTATCCTCAGTCACAGTGCCCGATCTACGCTGCTTTCAAGGATGGCACTGTGCACACCAGCATAGACAACGAAGTCTTCTGGCGACGGGACGGAACGTCATTTCCTGTGGAGTACACGAGTACTCCCATCATCGATAAGGGTAGTATAGCGGGTGCCGTCGTGACCTTCCGGGACATCACGGAACGGAAGCGAATAGAAGAGGCACTACGGATGAGTGAGGAAGGATACCGCTCCGTATTTGAGTCTGCCGCGAATATGATTGTGTCCGTTGATCGGGGAGGCACTATAATAGACTGCAACACCAGATCTGAGGAGATGCTTGGGTACAAAGCCAGTGAGATCGTTGGCAGGAGTCTGTTGGAGCTTATTCATCCTGACGATCATGAGAAGGCTCAAGTCAGCTTGAATAAGGTGCTGTCCAAGGGATTTGACTACAACAAACGTTACATGATGCTCCGCAAGGACGGTTCCTACATCGACCTTCGAATGAACGCAGCAGCAGCGAGAGACACTGCTGGAAAGTACGTTCGGACTATCTGTATGATTGACAAGGAATAGCACGCGTAGTCTGATATAATCCACCGATCCCGCTGAATGATCATGGTATCGCTGAACTTGCGCCACATGTTGTCCAGGCGAGAGTCTCGAAGAATACTTGAGGGAGCACCCTATTGTGCCGGTGTTTTTTGAGCGTTCCGAGGATCGAGACTTGCAGCTTCTAAGATTTAATCCAGCGGCTCTTTTCAATGATCTCCGCCGCCTTAATCAGTGGATACGCCGTCGGTTGCGGTGAGCAAAGGGTTTAAGAGCCTCAGCTCCGAGGATATGCGAATCACATAGACCTCACAGCTACGTCACGCAATTTGCACAAAACCGCATCAAACTGTATAATTGGGCCCGTCGAGAGCCTATGTGGCGAGTCGTTAACTTGGCAAGAGTTGCCTGGCAACTGCGACCCATTAACTTGGCGAAAATCTGGTGAAATTCCTGGTCGGAAACGCCCTAATTTGAAGCTGGCGTCCCTGGCGCGACTCGAACGCGCGACCCACTGCTTAGAAGGCAGTTGCTCTATCCTACTGAGCTACAGGGACAAATTTCGCGTCTACCTTGCTTGATTTTAGCATCACCCTAATGACTTTGGCAAGCGGAATTAAACCGAACCTCAAAAGACGCATCGTCGTGACTATTCCCACTTGAAGAAGCGCACGGCTACTATCAAACAGGCTATGAACCAGCCAACAAGCACACCCACATTGATTAAGTGAGAATGAAGAGCTGATGACTGAACCATTATCTGCCTGATTGAATCGGCCAGATAAGTTAACGGCATAGCATCCATTATAGGATGCATGAAGCCTGGCATCATCTCAGTGGGGAAGAAAATCCCCGAGAGAAACATCATGGGGAACTGCACAATCATCAGCAGAGGCATAGCTGACTCCTGCGTCTTGGCAAAAGCTGACATCATGAATCCCATGGCCAGAAAAGTCAATCCACCCAATATAACCATGCCTGCAAGGAAGAACCAGTTCCCTAGCATAGGCACATGGAACACCAACCGAGCAACAATAATAATTAGCGCAGCTTGTCCTATAGCGATAAGTAGCCGGAAGACTACTGTACTCAGGATCATCGTGGAGCGTCTTAGCGGTGTAGCTCCCAGTCGTTTGAGCAGGCGATTCTCCCGTTGCACTACTAGAGGCATCGCTGCAAAGATGCCCAACTGCATTATAGCCATAGCCAGGATGCCCGGCGTTAGATAGTCTATGGCACGGATCTCATGGGTCTGCAGCGTCACCGGATTCACATTAATGAGTGGCGCTGGCTGCCCAAACCTCTCCAATATCTGTGTGATAATGGGCAACAACACCTGCGCCGACGAGCTTTGTGTCGGGTCATAATAGACATCTACCGTTGCATTACCTCTTTGCAACACAGTTTGCCCGAATCCCGAAGGAATAATAATGACTGCCCGTCTGTCGCCGCTCTTCAGCGCCTGCAGTTCAGCGCTCTGATTACCGGTATACAATTTGAAAGCAGGCACCTGTTGCAGCACCCCCGACAATTGTTGGGCTGCAGGTGAGTTGTCCTCCACTGCCAGGCCTACGTTGAAAGTGACATTGTTCCCCCCACTGAACACAGCACCAAAGATGAGAATGAAGAAAATGGGGAAAGCGAAGGTCCAGAAGAGAGCTGAGCGCTCTCTAAAAAACTGCTTGATATCGGCTACCAGGAGCTTCCCGAGGACTTTCAATCCCGAATTCTCCTCCCGGTCAGCTTCAGGAAGACGTCCTCCAGGGTAGCCCTCCTCACATATAGGTCAGTCAATTTCATATCCTTTTGTTTAGCCATTTCCATCAGGGCTGAGATAGTGACAGGCACCGAGTTAGAGTACACAGTCACCCCGCCGTTTTCCGTTACTACATTGGTTGCACCCGCCAACTGACGGAGCGCCTCATCGCTAAGTGGCCTGTCTAATTGAAACTCTATAGCTTCTTCTTTAAAATACTGGCTGATCAGTCTATCAGGTCGGTCAGTAGAGATAATCTCACCGTGATCGATAATCGCCACTCGGTCACAGAGACGCTCAGCTTCCTCCATGTAATGCGTAGTTAAGAATATGGTCTTGCCCTTCCCACGCTCGAACTTGATCAGGTCCCAGATATTGTGCCTTGCCTGAGGGTCAAGACCGGAGGTAGGTTCATCCAGGAAGAGAATTTGAGGGTCATTTACCAGCGCAAGTGCGATAGACAGCCTCTGTTGCTGCCCGCCGGAGAGATTTATACATAGCTTGTTACGGCTGTCCTCTAAGTCCACCAACTTGATAAGTTCATCATATGGCAATGCGCTGTGGAAAAAACTGCCGAAAAGATCGAGCACTTCATGAACTTTAAGTCTGGGATATAGTGAGGTGGTCTGCAGTTGCACTCCGATGCTGCCTTTGATCCGACGCGGGCGCTGCTTTATATCCATCCCCAACACAGAAACGCTGCCTGAATCAGCAGGCCGAAGCCCTTCCACTATCTCCATAGTGGTAGTCTTGCCAGCCCCGTTTGGACCCAGCATTCCGAATATTTCGCCTTGAGCCACAGTGAAGCTGATATCATTAACTGCCTTAATCTCTCCGTAGCTCTTGCGCAGCTTCTCAACTTCAATGACAGCGCTCATGAGTCCCTCTCCCGCACTATAATGTTAATCCTAGCTTATTTAAACGGGTTGTGTCAATGTCACTTCAGAGTGCCAATAGACTTATCAATCCTTCCAGGTAACGGCTATAACCCCCTTGCCAAAAAGACGTTGCAAGATTTTACAAATGCACTATAATACTGAAAAGGGTATTGAGTAGGGCAGCAGAGCTCTGCAGCAACCTGAAGACCATGCTTAATAATAATGTCAGAAAGGTCTTGGTTCCTGTTAATGGGACCAAAGTTGACGAAGCCGCTATAAAACTGGCTTGCCGCTTGGCTAAAGGGGCAAAAGGCAGGATCTATGTTACGTATGTAATCCAGGTGGATCGCACGTTACCTCTCGACGCTGAAATTAAACCTGAAATCGAGAAAGGAGAACAAGTTCTCGACCAGGCAGAACATATCGCCGAAG
>JBBIRL010000021.1:0-15700 GCA_037441825.1 Dehalococcoidia bacterium
ATTAAGCATGTCCATATTTTATATGGACTGTCGGATTTTTAACTGAACAATGCGGGGCTACTCTCCCAGGGGGGTGTCCAGGGGGGTATGCCGCGAGGCTGTAGGGGCGAGGTGCCCTCGCCCCATCCCCTTTATCTCAACAGATTAAAGCCCTTTCTTAGCCATAAAGGCTGCCAGATCAGCCACGCGGCAGCTATAGGCCCACTCGTTATCGTACCAGCCAAGCACCTTGACCATATTGCCGCCGATGACCATAGTGCTCAAAGCATCGACAATGGAGCTGGCAGGATTACCCTTGAAGTCAATGCTAACCAATGGCTCGTCGCAGACTTCCAGGATGCCTTTCAGCGATTTCCCGGCGGCGGCGCGCAGGGCATTATTTACCTCTTCAACAGTGACCTCTTTATTCAAATCAGCCACGAAATCGACAATGGAGACGGTGGAGGTGGGCACTCTCAAGGCAAGCCCGTGTATCTTGCCCTTCAGCTCGGGGATGACCTGGGTCACTGCCTTGGCGGCTCCGGTAGTGGTGGGGATGATATTCAGCGCGGCTGCCCGGGCACGGCGCAGGTCGCTGTGAACTGTATCGAGTATGCGTTGATCGTTGGTATATGAATGGGCGGTGGTCATCAAGCCCTTGCTCACCCCAAAGCTATCGTGAAGAACCTTAACAATGGGGGCAATACAGTTGGTGGTGCAGGAGGCATTGGATATGATGCGGTGTTTCGCCGGGTCGTACTTGCTTTCGTTGACGCCGAGGACGATGGTGATATCCTCACCTTTCGCCGGAGCCGAGATGATTACCTTCTTGGCCCCGCCCTGGAAATGCCCGGCGGCTTTCTCTGCCTCCGTGAACCTGCCCGTGGACTCCACTACTATTTCGACGCCGAAATCCTTCCAGGCAATCTTGGCTGGCTCCTTCTCGGCTATGACCCTCACCTTCTTGCCATCCACGATGATGGAGTCCGCAGTGGCCTCTATCTTACCCGGGTATTTGCCGTAGTTGCTGTCATATTTAAGCAGATGGGCGTTGGTCTTGGTGTCGGTGAGATCGTTGATCGCGACCACCTCCAACCGGTCCTTATGGTAATCAAAGATCGCCTTGAGGACCTGCCTGCCCACTCTGCCAAACCCGTTGATACCGATCTTGGTTGCCATCTTAAAACCTCCTCAATATTTCTCCCAGAGATTCCTAAGTATAGCGGACATAAACGAAGACATACTACACAAGTTTACCCACACAGTCAACGCCAAAAGTGTAGGGGCACAGCGTGCTGTGCCCCCTTCTCATAGCCGAGGGCTGTGACTAACCACCCTCAAACTACAGGCATCCTCAGCAAATCGATAGTAGCGCCGCCATCGACCCGGATGCATACGCCATTAATAAAGCGGGCCGAATCGCTGACCAGAAATAGCACAGCATTTGCCATATCCTGTCTTGTGCCTTTCAGCGACTTGTCAGATATATCCGCTGATTCGCCGAATCGTTTAACGCCTTCTGTCTCTGCAATGAAACCAGGAGCGACAGCATTAACGCGAATCCCTAACGGCGCCCATTCCACCGCACAGGTCCTCGTTAGTGACTCAACACCTGTCTTAGCCGCTGCGACATGGGCCAGAGTGCTGACCCCCCAGTGCTCAAACGGTGCTGTGATATTGACAATACAGCCGCCGTGCTCCTTCAAGTAAGCGGTAAAAGCGGCCTTCGTCACGTTATAAGTACCCAATAAATCGATGTCAACAACTGTTTTGAATCCGTTGTATGACATTCCTTCAATGGGTGCAGGGAACATTCCCGCCGCGCAGTTTATCACGATGTTCAAACCGCCGTATTCCTTTATGGCAGCAGCGATGACCTGCTCTACCAACTCGGGTTTGCGCACATCTGATGGCACAGCCAGGCACTTTATGCCCTCTGCCTCGAATTCCTTACGGGCCGCCTCCAGATTCTCCTGCTTACGGCTGGTAATGACAATCCTGGCCCCGTGTTTCCCCAGCGTCCGGGCAATCTCCTTCCCGATACCTGTTGCGCCACCGGTAATCAGAGCTACGCGGCCCTTCAGGATATTCTCTTTGAAGTCACTCATAGTGCTTAACCTCCCTTGGACTGAATGAGCATTTCGTGCCCCGATTATAACACTGTTATTCTCTGTAGAACAGTAAACCTGAAGAGACAGGGGACTGCAACTATTTGGAGTCCCCCAAGATTGGGGGATCCAGTAACCATCGAGATTGTTTACTAACGGAGGAGTGCAGAAGGGCATAGCACCTGCGTGCTAAATCCCCCCTTTTCTAAAGGGGGTTAGGGGGATTACAAAGTTCCTTATTTGTTTATAATTTAGCAATTAGGATTTAAAGCTTCTCTAGGGGGTTGAGAAGTGTTGCCAAACACCCTCAACCGTCTCTGTTTTACCCTGCCGCCGACATGGAGTAGAATAGAGAAAATTTAGAGAATTCTAATCGAGGCGGAAGTACATGACGGAAAATAAAGCGGTCAAATTGCAGGACACGCTCAGAATGGTAGAGGAGGTTTTGACCAATAACAAAAAAGACCTCCGCTCTCTACTCTACAAAGACATCATTGTGAATGCGCTGAATTGCACGCGAGATGAGCTTGATATTCTGGACCTTAAGGTCATCAACCGTGCAGTGGCTGAGTTCCGACACGCCGCATGTGTCTTTAAGCCGTACCGCATGGTGCGCAAGGTGTCTATGTTTGGGTCAGCCCGGGTAAGCAGGCACAGCCAATACTATCAGTTAGCAGTGAAGCTTGGTCGATTGTTAGTCGAGAATGGATTCATGGTAATCACGGGGGCTGCGGAGGGAATCATGAGGGCCGGCATCGAAGGCGCTGGCCCGCAGAACAGCTTCGGGGTTAACATCCTGCTACCCTTCGAGAAAGGGCCCACCAGTATAATTCGAGACGATCCCAAAGTGATTAAATTCAAATATTTTTTCACTCGCAAGATATTTTTCGTTATGGAAGCCGACGCCATTGCGCTGTTCCCCGGCGGCTTCGGTACACACGATGAAGGATTCGAAGTGCTGACGCTGCTGCAAACAGGAAAGGCACCGCCCATGCCTGTGGTGCTCATGGAGCTCCCGGGGGAGCGATATTGGGAAAGCTGGAATCAATTCATCAGGAAGCAACTATTAGGCCGACGGTTTATCTCCCCTCAAGATCTTTCCTTTTATAAGATTGTACATTCCGCTGAGGAGGCGGCAGACTGGATCAGGTCGTATTACTCAACCTATCATTCCATGCGTCAGGTCGGGGACCGGCTTGTGATAAGGTTGGAGAAGGAACTTCCGGATAGCCACATCGAGAAATTGAACGAGGCTTTTCGCGACCTGGTTGAGTCCGGGGAAATTGTTAAAACATCCGCACTTAATGCGGAGAAAGACGAACCAGCGCTCCTGTCAAAACCCAGGATTGCTTTCAAATACAACAGAAAGAGTGCCGGGCGGCTCAATGTGATGGTATTGATGATAAACCAGATGGGTCAAACAAGTTGAGGTGTTGTTAGCATGACTACCGGTGTGTAAGCTCGTCCAGTATCTGCCATATCTGCTCGATCCAATCGAGGTGCTCAGGTTTCATCAGGCAAGAACGCAAGCACATAATCTGGTTCTGGTCCCACTGCATATCGCTCCATGATTTACCCAGCAACTCGATAGGCAGCGTGGCAAGTGCCAGATGCAGACCCCTCTTAGCTGCGGATTCAAAGACCTCTTTGGAGAGCCGGGAAGTCCTCGAAGCGCTGTCCGCCCTTGGTGCCCAGACGACAATGTCCAACTCCGGCCTGAAAGCTGTCCTGAAACGTGCATCGGATTCCAGCTTCCCAAACAGCGATAGGGCTGCTTGTCGTGATTTCTCCAGTCCGGCCGCAAACTGCCCGCCGGGAACCAATGGCATCAGCCGTTGAGTCGCCCAGAGGGCTACAGCCGATGCTCCGGCTCTGGAACATTCCAGGCTGATCTCTCCAAGGTGAAGTTCAGTCGAACTGAAATAAGTATAAGGTGAGTCATGCTTGTACAGCTTGCCTACCGCCGGGTCCTTGAAAAGAATACAGCCGCAGCCATACGGTTGCAGGCCATGTTTGTGAGGATCGATGGCAATAGAGTCTACCCGGCTGAGGCAGTCAAACGCTTTCCTGGTCTCGCTATCGAGATTGTTGGCCAGGATGTAATATCCACCGTAAGCAGCATCGGCATGGATGCGAAAACCGTATCTTTCTTGTAGTGCCAGAAGGTCAGGCAGAGGATCAACCGAGCCCGTTGCCGTTGTACCGATTGTGGCAACCACAGCGCCGATCTTACCCCGTTTAAGCTTAGTCTCCAGAGCGTTCAGGTCCATTCGCCCTCTCCGGTCGCAGGGAATAGCCTGAAAAGGAAGCTTGAGGACATGCGAGATCCGTTCGTGGGTATAGTGCGCTTGAGTGGAGGCCGCAATCATCTTGCCTGGCTTTAAGCATCCCGACACCCACAGAGCCTCCAGATTTGCCATCGTTCCCCCGCCGCAGAGATGACCGAGATGTACTTGCCAGCCAAACATTAGAGCGATCTCGGCGACAGCCTCCTTTTCCATTGCGGAGCTGGCGCGTCCGCCATCCAGTGCGTGGTTATTCGGATTGAGCCACAGCGACAACATATAGGCAAGTCTGGCAATAGGGTGGGGCGGTTTGAGCATCTGCCCTGCATACAAAGGATGAGGATATGGGTAATTGTCACGCAGGCGGTCGGCCACTGCCAGCAGCGTACTTTGCAATGCCTCCATGTTCACTTCTACATCGCAGTCTGGCAGCTCCGCGAATGCTGTCTCAAGTCGGTCCAAAGCCTTATAGAGCAGAGGCAGGCTTCCGGTTTCCAATCTCATGCTGGCTCCCTCCCCCATCTGAACGCATTGAAGTGCTTTTTCTATTATAACATTGCGCCCTGAGTTCCAACTATCTCTATTCCGAAGGGGCGAGGTGCCTCGCCCAGAAGCAGGGTGTAATATAGCCCAAAGGTTGTAAATTTTCGTAGGAGCGACCACTTGGGTCGCCCCTCTACATTTGGACAGGCTGGGGAGCCTGTCCCACCATATTGAAGCTGCTAATTATGAGGGCGGGTTGGGAAACCTGCCCTACAGATTGCTCTCCAGGCTTTAGAGGTCTGGCAAACGGGGGCAGTTTGAGGCGAGTTTGGCTCCTACGGGCTCAATCGTTTCTGAAGAATCAGCTTGTCATCGCCGGGGGCATAGAAGTCCGGGATCTGGCAAATCAGCTCGTAGCCGTGCGAACGGTAAAACCGTTCCGTCTTCTCATAGCCCGGCTTGGATGATGTCTCAATAAAAGCCAGCCTGCCCTGGGACTCTTTGATCTTGGCTTCGGCAGAGGCCAGCAGAGCTGTACCGATGCCCTGTCCTTGCTTCTTCCGGGCAGTAGCAATCCAGTATATATCCCAGGTCCCCTCGGTGAGCGGGGTGAGTCCCCAGCAAATGTAGCCCGCAACCTCTGAGTTAAACTCCGCCACCAGAATGAGGTAGCCTGAGTCAACGGGGTCGCTTAAGTAGAAGTCGATGAGCTCTTCAGCCACAATCACCTCGCCCGGCGTGAACTCGGGTGTGGCTTCCAGGATTCTCATCACGGCTGCTTTATCCTCAGGGGCCATCGGCCTGATATGAGGGTGACTGGTCACTAAACGATCTCTTCTACTTGGCTATACGAGCGCTCCTCGAGGGCAAACATTACAATTTTCTCGATAAACTGGTTGTAAGTCATACCCGCTGCCTTAGCCTGGCGGGCTGCACCGTAACCCGGTGATATATCGGGGTTCGGGTTCACCTCTAAGACATTGGGCATGCCTTCGGCATCCAGGCGCATGTCCACTCTGGCGTAGCCGCGACAGTCCAGCAGTTTGAAGGCGAACAGGGCGGTTTGGGAAATCAGCTCCTTCTCCTGCTCTCCGATTTCTGCGGGGCAGGTAGCCCTGGTTCCTTTATAATAGATGCTCTCCTCCTGCCACTTGGCGGCGAAGGTCAGCAGTCTGGGCAATCCGGGAGGCAGGTAATACACCATTTCAGCTACGGGCAGAACAAGGGATTCTTTGTTGCCCAGCACTGTAACGTTGAACTCACGGCCCTGCAGGAACTCCTCGACCAGGGTGACTCCCTTGAAAAGCTGGCTTATCTTGGTTACCTGCTTCGTAAGCTGGTCGAGGTTCTCAACTACGCTCTCCTCCGACAGGCCGTGGCTGGCATCTTCACCCAGCGGCTTAACGATGCAGGGGAAGTCCAGATGGAATAGAGATAGGTTCTCAGGACTCAATGCCTGATACCTCGGCGTCCTGATACCACCGGCTTCCAGGACTGCTTTGGCCTTAGCCTTATCCAGGGCGAGTGATAGAGTGGAGGGCGGGTTGCCGGTAAAGAGTATCCCCAGTCCGGAGAGCATATCGGCTATCATAGCTTCTGTTTCGGGGCGGCCTTCGAAGCCTTCGAAGAGATTGAACACGAGGTCTGTTTCCAAAGCCCTGAGTTTTTCTTCGACAAGCTCGAGAGGCGGACGCAGAGGGATTTTAACTACCGAGTAGCCCAGCTCGGAGAGAGCCCGTTGGACCGGCTTTACCTCATCAAGCACGCTGGCGACCGCTTTGAACTCTCCCATTTCACCGTAGCGGTCGGCGCTCGGCTGATTGAAGATTATTGCTATCTTCAGGTGCACAGTGCTTATCCTATCTCAATAATTTCGCTGTGCTTAATGAGCGCCCCGGCATCCCTGATACCTCTCCAGAGCAGCATTGAGCACAGAGCTTATCAGACCTTGGTAATTCCAGCCCATCTTGTAAGCCATGATCGGCAGGTCGCTCGACTTCGGGTTAAGCCCCGGCAGGGGGTTAATCTCCAGAAAACAGGGCGCACCTTTTTGATCGAGCCTGAAGTCCAGCCGCGCGAAGTCACGGCATCCCAGAGTATCAAACGCTCTCAGGCTGAAATCAGCGATCTTTTTCAGAACCCTTGCCTCAAGCTGCGCCGGGCACTCATAATCTACCTGGTTTTGCCAGTCTCTTTTTACTTCTAGCGAATAGACAAAATTAGTGCTCCTTTTCTTGGGCAGAATGCGCATGATTCCCACGATTTGCGGTGGGGAATTGCCTACTACTCCGACAGTCACTTCATCACCTGAAATGAACTCCTCTACCATCACCGGCTGCCGGTATTGCTCAAGTATCGCCGCTGTAACCCTTGCCATTTGGTCTCGGTCTTCGACCCTGCAACCAAGCCGGATGCCCTTGCTCGAGCCCTCGAAGGCCGGCTTTATGAAGGCAGGCAGGGGGAAACTATCCTGGCATACCTCCTCCATCTCCAGCCTGTCGCTGACAACCTGCCACTTCGGGGTGCGGATGCCTGCTGCTTGCACCAGCTTCTTAGTCAGCGGCTTATCCAGGGCGACTGCCAGACATTGGGGGTCCGACCCCGAATAGGATATATCCAGCATCTCAAGGATGGCGGGTATCTGGGCCTCTCTGCTTCTATAGTTTCCCCTTCCCTCAGAAATGTTGAAAACAAAGTCCACATCGCTCTGAAGGATATTAGTGAGAAACTTCCTGCCACCACTTAGCTTGACGACGGAGTGTCCCAGGGACTCCAGGGCAGCACCGATGGCATCCACTGTCTCCAGGGAGTCGTATTCTTCAAGGGCATCCTCGGGATGCTCCTGGCCTAGAGTAACTTCATTCTTAAGATCGTACGACAGCCCTATTTTCATCTCTAACCTTTTCCTCTTCCGTAAACAGCACAAGCTGAGTGAGAACAGGCCGTGTCTTTCGGCCATTTCGTTGCCCATTCCTGGCGGGACCTTGGCCTATCAGCTTGGGCTCCCGGTAATGGAAGATACGGCCCTGGTAGTTCCTGAAGGTAAGCGTGTCACCAGTTTGCGACAAAAGATACTCCGGCTGAAGGGGCACTTTACCTCCGCCCCCGGGCAAGTCCACTACATAGGTAGGGATGGCTATACCTGAGGTGTATCCCCGCATTCCTTCTATAATCTTCAATCCTGCCTCCACGGTGGTGCGCAGGTGCTCTGTGCCCTGTACCTCGTCGGCCTGGAAGAGATAGTAAGGTCTCACCTTGGTTTTGAGAAGCTCCTGGCATAGCTTCATCTGCGTCTCAACCGAGTCGTTTACCCCGCGCAGCAGCACGGACTGGTTGTTGACGGGTACTCCGCTGCGGAGCAGCTTATCGCAGGCTGCGGCTGACTCAGGCGTTATCTCGTTGGGATGGTTGAAGTGGGTGTTGAGCCATATCGGGCCGTATTTCGAGAGCATGGCGCAAAGCTCATCGTCTATGCGCTGCGGCAGCACCACAGGAAAGCGCGTGCCTATGCGTATGATCTCTACGTGCTCTATCTGTCTCAACTTTGAGATGACTTCTTCCAGGCGGTGTGTGGATAAGGTCAGTGGGTCACCGCCGGAGATGATGACATCTCTAATCATTCTGCGACTGCGTATCTGCTCGAGCATTGCTTCGATCTCGGCGGTCTTGCGCACCCACCCGCCGTTTTTCCACTCTCTTTTGCGGGTGCAGTGACGACAGAACATAGGACATATATCGGTAAGCACCATCAACGCCCTGTCGGGGTAACGTTGTACCAGCCCCGGGACAAGCGAATCTCTGACCTCCTCCAGCGGGTCTTCCTGTCCCATTCCGACCAGGCCTATCTCGTCGAAAGACGGTATAGCCTGCTTCCTTATGGGATCATTGGGGTCGTCCACGTTGATCAGGGTGAGATAATAAGGGGTCACTGCAAAGGGGTATTTGGTGGTTACCAGTTTAAGCCTTGATTGCTCTTTGCCTGATAGGGGAACGAACTTGGACAGTTCTTCGATGGTGGTGATTCGGTTCCGGAAGTGCCATCTCCAGTCCTTCCAGTTTTCCTCAGAAACATGGCCGAAGAATTTTTTCCGGTTTTCCGAGCCTATTGTGCTCCTACTACTTGGGGGCTCTTCGGTCTCGCTAATAGCAGCGCTTGGAGGTTCCTCTTCTGCTGAGGTAAGCGCCTTTTCTTGCATAGTAATATTCGATTGTGTCACCTTAAGGTCGCCTCCTTTTAGTCTTTTTCTTTCCTTGCTGTGCGAAACATGTAATCAAGTTCATGAATATCACAGCACTATTTTCTTCCTTTGTATAACAAATATCACTAACAGAGGTCTATGTCAAGGGGTTTTAGGGGCATTTTTCAAAAATAGTTAAGAAGTACTATATAAATGGCCGCGCTACCAAAATTTAGCTTCAGAACAGGCTGCAGGCATAGAGACCTAAAGCAGCGGCAATGAGCATGGGAGGGGCAACTATCAGCCCGAGCTTCAAGTATTGCATGGGATGGATGTCGAGCCCTCTCTGCCTCAAGATGACGAGCCATAACATGGAGGATAGCGAGCCCAGGATAGCGATATTAGGGCCTAAATCAGCTCCGACGATGCTTGAATAGACGAGGCCTTGATGAAAGGATGGGATCGAGGTGCTTATATTTCCCAAACTCGATACCGAGACCATCATCATTGACCAGTTATTGATGAGGTTCGAGCCAATAGCGGTGCCGAATGAAGTGGCCATGATTGCTCCCAGAGAGCCTCTGGAGGAGAGGTTAGCCAGTGCTTTTCCCAGAGTATGAGTTACTCCTGCATTGTCCAGCCCTTGGACAAGCAAGGCCAGGCTGAAAATGAAAAGGAGTATAGACCAGGAGATGCCGGAGTTCACACGCTTCAGGGTAAGGCGACGGAAGGCAAAACCGCCTATGAGAAGTATGGCAGCACCCCCCAAAGCCGGCCAGGAAAGTGGCTTGCCATAAAGGGAGGTGAATATGTAGCCAAGGGCAGTTAGAACCAGGCCGACGCAGGTGAAGAGGAAAAACCTGTCGACTTTGACTGAGAATCCGGTGCCATCGAATTTAAATGAAGCCGAAATAGCCTTTCGAAAGACGATGGCAAAGAGTGCAATATTTATTAGAATCGCCAGAATTGTAGGCAGAAGGAGAAATCGGAGATATTCACTCAGGGTGAGCCCGAATTTATCTACAGGGAGTAGATTCACCGGGTTTGATATGGGCAGCATCATGGAGGCAGTATTGGCGATGAAGGCGCAGGCAAAAACATAAGGCAAAGGGTTGAGCTTCAACCTGGTAACAAGTACGTAAACAATCGGGGTCAGTATTAAGGCCGTGGCATCGTTGGAAAAGAAGGTGGTGATCAGCGCTCCCAGGCCGAATAGTACGAGGAGCAACCTGCGTCCTTGACCATTGGCAAGTTTGATTGCTTTGAGAGCGCTCCACTCGAAGAAACCAGCCCGGTCAGCTACAGCGCAGACAATCATTAGCCCCAGAAAAAACAAAAGGATGTTGGCGGTGGTTTTGAGCACATCGTAAGCCTGAGACGGGGAGATGATGCTCGCGGCTAACATGATAATAGCCCCTAACAAGGCTGCGGTAGCCTCGTTCAGGGGCTTGGGCCTGACCATGATCAGTATTAAAGTTAAAACAAAGATGCAGAGAGTGAGTACCATGGAATCCGATTCCTGAAAGAACAGAAGAATCGCTCTCACCGGTGAGAGCGATCTCTTCAGCCTTTTCTAAGTAGTGATATTCGCTCTATTTCTTGGTGGGCTTTGACGTCTTTGTCTTGGCTGTTTTCTTAGCCGCTGGCTTGGCTGAACTGCCGCAAGGCTTTCTTGCAGAGCAGCCTCCTTTTTGTGCCATGGTGTTTACCTCCTTTCATAACAGCTTCGGTTTCTGTAATATCGTCTCTTTGCAAAAACAAACCGGGGATGTCCTCAAGCGGGCTATGGTTGTTGTTGGATAAAATCGTATCCATGGCTGATGAATAGCCGCCCGTTAACATCCCCTGGTATGTTACTTTTTTGGGTCAGACTTACCTCGTGTCCTATCTGCCGAGAGCTGCCTCTTCCTTCTTCCGAATTGCTCGGCCACCATGGCCGTGCTTGACCTTTTTGAAGGCTGCTTTGTATGCCTGCCTTTGCTGAGCTTTCTTTTCCTTCCTGCCCATTAAATATCCTCCATCGGCTTAGATACTTTTTACAAGTATTTATTACTCCTAATTTTATCATTACTCTTGGCACTCTGTCTATATCTGGCCTTTTGCACTCAGGCTGCTGCCCACAAAGACAAAGCGCGGGTTGCAATTCCCCCTCCGACTATGTTATAAAGGTAAAGCGAAACATGAACTGACCGACATGATGCTTACATCACGATTTGTACATCATGTTTTGCGAAACACCATAGCACTGTTGATTATCGCTGTCAACATGTTTCGGGGTGACTTTAGAGGTAATTGTTGAAAGAGGGTGATACTATGCATGGCTGGACGTTTCTTACCAATCATGCGCTGGTGCTGAGCGTTCTTGCCAAGCACTCTAGAATCACTGGCCGAGAGCTTTCTGCTGCGGTAGGTATTACGGAGAGAGCGACTCGGAAGATAATCGCTGACCTCGAAGCTGAGGGGTATATTACTAAGAAGAAGGAAGGAAGACGCATAAGGTACCGTATCAATCCCGATCTACCTATGCGCCATGAGACATATGAGGACACTGCCATTGGTGATTTTCTAAAAGCCCTGGGCTGGAAGAAGAAACAGGTGCGAGTGAAAGGCGCCGACTCTGGAAGCTAGGGCATGAAGGCTGAGACATTGATCTGCTGAGCGCCCCATTTGATTTCTGCAGTCCCCAATCTGATTGCTTCCATTGATTAGGTCATTTCGATGTGTTAATCACTAAGCCTCGTCTGGCTATATCGGGGTAACCTATTAGGGGTAATCCATTTGGCACTTCGTCAGCATTCGGAACCAGCCCGGTTATTTCGAGAAATTACTCCAAAGGGGGTTGTTAGAGCACAGTCTGCCAAGAGCATAATATTGTTGTTCTCTCGCAGGTATCGGAGGTCACAGCTATGCTTAGCGATCCCCTCTGTACCTCCAGCAGGCGCTGGCCTCAGTGTCAACGGACAGTGGTAGCGAATAGCCAGACTGCCCACAATCCTCTTTTTAACACAAGCTCACCAGATTTAAAGAAAGGAACAGGGATATGTTGTGTCCCCGGTCTTTTCGAACAGTGGAGTCCTTGTTACAATGGCTAGCTGCCTTGAGTTGACGGTTTATGGGATAAAAAGAAGCTGTTATGAAGCAGAGCAATATCACCACAGAGAACACTGAATTCGTGTTTCTATCTTTTGAAGGGCCGGACCGTTATTCATTGGCTGGGGGCTTGGGAGTCAGGGTAGACAATTTGTCAGCTACACTTGCGGAGATAGGCTTCACTACGCATCTGTTTTTCATCGGCGATCCTGAGCTAAAAGGTGAAGAAGTAAGGCAAAAAGGGAAACTCATACTGCACCGGTGGTGCCAGTGGATCAGCCAGTATTATCCCACCGGCGTCTATGAAGGTGAAAATGAAAAGCTCTATGATTTTAACGAGTCTATCCCCTGTTTTGTCAAGGACAATGTTATCAAACCTGCCTTGGCGAACGGGAAGCTGGTGGTGATTCTCGGCGAGGAGTGGCAAACATCTGAGGCGATGTGTCGGCTCAGCGATGTTCTACATAACGGTGGCCTCAGGGACAGGGTCGTGATGTTCTGGAATGCCAATAACATTTTCTCCTTTAATCGCATAAACTGGGGGCGGCTCAACTATACCACCACTATTACAACAGTGAGCCGGTATATGAAGCACATCATGTGGAAGATGGACCTGAATCCTTTGGTCATCCCCAATGGGATACCCAGGAGGTTGCTCAGCAAGGTTGATGATAGGATAACTGATAGGGTGAGGCAGGCGATTGGCGCAGACTTGATCCTGTGTAAAGTGGCTCGCTGGGATCCTGATAAGCGCTGGAATACCGCTGTGGAGGCTGTGGCCCGGCTCAAGAACAGCGGCCTAAGGACGGTACTTCTAGCCAGAGGAGGGATGGAATCCCATGGTCAGGAGGTTCTATATAATGCACATTCCCTGGGCCTTACAGTAAAGGAAGCTAGAACCAAACCAGGTTCGTCTAATGGATACCTGATGGCCCTGAAAGAGGCAACACCTGCTGACGTTATAGATATCAGATTTCATGTCCCTCTGGAATTCTTGCGGTTTCTGTATCGAGCTGCGGACGGGGTGCTGGCCAATAGCGGACACGAGCCCTTCGGCATAGTGGGGCTGGAAGCAATGGCTGCAGGGGGGATCACCTTCACCGGATGCACTGGAGAGGACTATGCCGTTCCTTTTGTTAACTCGTTCGTGCTTGAGACGGCTGACCCTATGGAGATAGTAGGTTACATGACGTATCTGCGTCACCATCCGGAAGAGTGCATGAGAATCCGCAAGGCGGCCAGGCGTACTGCTTGCTACTTCACGTGGGAAGCTGCTGTACAGAATTTGATCGGTAAGTTGGAGAACCAGGCGAGGATTAGAGGCATATTAGATGGCAATCCTATGTTTCCCTCGCCACAGTTTACTCCTTCGGATATCCGGTTGCGCTTTCATTGGGATAGCGCGATTAGTGATATCGAACAGAGTGGCGCAGGATTTGATGCTCTGAGCTGTTGTGCACGAGGCACGACTGAAGTTACACCAAAAATATCCTCGTTCTGTAACCCCGGGTAATATTCAGCGTCGCTTGTTTAGCGATTACAGCTAAATGAGTAATGTCTCCGCGGTGTTGCCTTGGCATCATTTGGGTAATACTGCTGCGCAAATTACTTTATCTATGAGCTTAGTATATGTCTCTCAGAAGATAAAGTGGTTGACTATTATGCTAACGAGGGGGTAGGATATGCACAGAAAATTTCCAGAGGTGTGTTATACAGTCTTTAATGTGAAGGCTGATTGATAAAGATTCCAGAACATCCTCCCTACAGTGAAGAGAATTGCCGGTAAACTTAACGCAATTATTAAGGAGAAGCACTGGATAAGGCTCTCAGAGGGACCGAACACTACAGATTTAGTTTCTTGAAATCTTCCCTCCAAAGGATATTCTGGGGGGTAAGAAGAAGCTTTGTCCTCAAGCTGGTCATAGTCCTATTGCTGGTGTTCATCGGGAGCACCATCGCTATATACTATGTCGAGCGCGGCTCTGGTGGCTCCATAAAGACCTTGGGAGAGGCCTTCTGGTGGTTGATTGTAACTGTAGCCACAGTTGGATATGGCGATTTCACCCCGGTAACTACAACTGGACGAATCATCGCTTCTGTTCTGATTGTGATTGGTGTTAGCCTTATCCCGTTTGTTGCTGCCCAGGGGGCTTCATACTTAGTCACACGACGTTTGAGGGAGGAAAGAGGATTGGAAAAGATAAAAGACAAGGATCATACCGTAATCTGTGGCTGGAATGAGCACATGGACACGATACTGGAAGGTATTATCGCCCGACAAGAGCATCCAGAGATAATACTGGTGAACTTATTAACTTCTGAGGGAATGAGCGAAGTACTGCTGAGGTACAAGTCTATAAAGCCGAGATTTGTGCATGGAGACTTTACCAGTGAGCCGATTCTGGACCTTGCCAATGTCAAACAGGCGGCGACGGTGATAATCTTAAGTGATACAGCGCAGGGGGGGATAGCCAGTGCAGATGAGAGGGCAGTGTTGGGGACGCTGGCTGTGAAGACGATGAATCCGCGGGCTCGGGTATGTGTAGAGGTAACGGAGCCCAAGTCTGCGCCGCATGTGCGACGTGCTGGAGCGAGTGAAGTGATAGTGCACGGGGAGTATGATCCGTTTTTGATTACGTCGGCGGCGATGGCTGAAGGGGTAGTGCTGGCGGCACGGCAGTTATTGTCGCATCAGGAGAAGAGTTGTTTGCAGCAGAAAGCGATACCTGCTGAATACGCCGGTAAGAAGTTTGGAGAGCTGGCAGCTTATTTCAGAGAAAAGCAGAATGCCATACTGGTGGGGTTGTTTTGCAGAGGCAGAGCACTGTGTACCGAGGATGTGCTCAGTGGTGATTATTCGCTGATAGACGACTTTATAGAGCGGAAATTCAAAGAGGCCGGGAAGGAGTATCTAGGGGCACAATTTGAGATACCGCAGGCTAATCTTAACCCCGGGGACGATTACGTAATAAGGCAGAACGAAGTAGCCATAGTGATAGGCAGGTAAAGGGCCTTTGTGTTTTAACGGAGTGGGGTAGCAATCAAAATAATATAGTATAGGGGACGGCGATGGGAGTTTTGATAGAGAAGCTAATCAAGGCGCCATTGTTCAAGGGGTTGACGAAGGAAGAGATGGAGAGGGTGCTATCCGTGGGACGAGAGATAAAGTGGGGTGAAGGTGACACAGTAATCACGGAAGGGGAGATGGGTGAGACGATGTACATCATATACTCGGGGTCGGTGAAGGTAAGCAAGAGGCTGACATTGCCGCAGTTTAGTGATGAGAGAGGGCAAAGTGAGAAGACGTTGATAAAGATGGATGCGGTAGAGCCGATAGTGGTAGGGGAGGTAGCGATGCTGACGAAGGCGGAGCGGTCTGCGACGATAACGGCGACGAAGGAGTGTTTGGTGTTGGAGATATATGGTCCTGACCTGGCCAAGCTGTGTGAGGCAGATACGAAGATAGGGTTCAAGATAATGGGGAACCTGGCGCAGCTATTAAGTGAACGGTTAAGGCAAGCCAACCGGGATGTAGTCAGACTATCCACAGCGTTGAGCGTAGCATTGAGCTAGGGAG
>JBBIRL010000022.1:0-15610 GCA_037441825.1 Dehalococcoidia bacterium
GAATGCGGTGCGCCGCATGGCGAGAGGCAAGTTAACCGGAGTGGATCTCTATGCAGTAAATACTGACTCCGTGGCTTTGGCATATACCACGACATCCGAGGATAAAATAACGACAGTCCAAATCGGCCCCAAGGTAACCAAAGGCATGGGGGCAGGTGGTGACCCCAAGGTCGGCACCATGGCTGCCGAGGAGAGCCGGGAAGAACTGCGCAAAGTTGTGCGCGACGCTGATATGGTCTTCATTGCGGCTGGGATGGGTGGGGGCACAGGTACAGGCGCCGCCCCGGTTATGGCAGATGTTGCGAGAGAGGCAGGGGCTCTCACAATCGCCATAGTCACCCGCCCGTTCACATTCGAGGGACAGCATCGGCGTGACCAAGCCGAGCAAGGCATCGAGAGATTAGTGCCGGTCTGTGACACCCTCATTACTATTCCCAACGACCGCATACTGAATCTCTGCGACCGCAGGACAGCCGCAGACAGCGCTTTCAAGCTGGCAGACGATATCCTGTACCAGGGCGTCTCAGCTATCTCCTCGGTCATTACCACCCCTGGTGAAATCAACCTGGACTTTGCCGATGTGAAAGCGGTGATGAAGGGTATGGGGCAAGCCTGGCTATCCATAGGGACCGCCAGTGGTCAGAATAGGGCTGTGGAAGCTGCAAAGGCTTGTATCACCAGTCCTCTGCTCGATGCCTCGGTAGAAGGTGCGACCGCCATACTGTTCACTGTCACGGCGGGCATGGACCTGACCTTAGCTGAGATACAAGAGTCTGCGGAGATCATCCGCAAGGCGGCTGATCCGAGTGCCAACATCATCTTCGGCATGAACTACGCTCCTGAGATGTCAAACGAAGTCCGGATAACGCTAATCGCGACCGGCTTCAACGCCAAACCAGGAAAGCTAAACAAGGAAGCCATGGAAAAGGAAATGAAGGAGCTACGTAAGTACTTGCTGGATGAGGACCAGATGGATATACCCGCCTTCCTGCGCAATCCCATTCAGAACCGCAGGCAGCAGTTGGTATCCCGCGCTCAAAACAATGACTCTCGAGTAGCGACTCCTAACAAGTTCAAAACATCGCCCAGGCCTTAACAAAACTAGCTTGATGGGGGGAAGGCCTCTTCTCTGGGCCTTCCCCCTTGGAGGATAGATTAAATGCAAAGTATAATTTCAGGACGTTTAGCCGGTCTCGAAGAGACTAAGGTCAGCATTCAGCTCCACACTGGCGAAATTAAAGTCTACCCCCGGAAAGAACTCAATGTATCTCTGCAATGGGTTTTCGAGAATATGGGACAGCCTGTAATATGCATGCTACAAGATGGTTTCGTGACAGACGTTAAGCCGGCTGGCCAAAGGATAGCAGTCTAGTGTTCTAATGAAAACAGAACACTTCTTATAACTACTTGCATTACGTGCTTTGGACTAAAAGCTGTAAGAAGGAGGAAGCTATGGCTGAGATAAAACTTCAGACGGGGAGCCGCGTGTTCGAGGTTTTGGCATACCTTTGTCACAGTCCACTGGAAGCGTTGAAACAGTTCGTAGAGAACGGGGCTGACGCCATAGAACAGGCAGGTAAAAGCGAGGGCTGCATCCGCATTCGCTTTGACCATTCCTCAGACCAGCAAAACAGGCCACCTCAGATCATAGTCGAAGATAACGGCATCGGCATCGGCTCGGACAAGATGAGCCGTATACTTCAAAACATCGGCAACTCTGAGAAATTACAGCATGTGCTCCGCGGGGAGAAGGGTGTAGGTATTCTAGCCTTCGCACTAATAGCAGACGAGCTACACCTGTCTTCTCTCAACGGGGGTCACACGCCGAGTTGCCTCGTTCTGAGGAGAGAGTGGCTGAGAGAGGGCCGAGCTCAGATAATCGAACAATGCCCGCAGCACCATCTGAGCAAACCCGGCACCAGGGCTCACCTTATAGGTATCCTCCCTGAGATCGCCCCCCAGCTTACCAAAGCGCGCCTAAAACAGTACTTGAGCCGCGAGTTCGCCAATGACTTGAGACGAAATGTCTATACCATGCAAATTAGCGATGGTCACGGCTATGAGGCCGTTGAGCCCCGAATTTTCAATGGCGTTCCCACTTTGAGCACTATTATCAGCCTTGGTTCTCTCGGTAATGCTTCCATACAGTTATACACACTTCCTTTCGATGCCGAAGGGACAAATATTGACCTCTGTGGTCGGGCTGGTATCCGACTCTGTGCCCTGACCGACCTTGAGGAATTCAAGAAGGAGCCATGGCAAGGACAGAGGCTGGAGGGCTATGTGCGTTGCGACAAGTTCCGGGGCACTGCAGACAAAGCTGCTGTAGTCCAGGACGAAGTCTACAAGGCACTGGCCGAGGCTCTGCATAGGCTAGAGCCCGAGATAACAGAGAAAATCGGACAGGTTACTCAAGAATATCGCCAGAACCGACTGGTTGAGATTATGAGCAGGGTGGATAGATTTATCGGCTACTTCCTGCGTTATAAAGAAACGGGTGAACTCCCCAAAAGGAAGATTCTCTTCACTGAGCAGACAACCCCCGACCTTGTACAGAGGATTGATTTGCCGGCCGTAAGGCCCAGCACTAGAGTTCCTGTTAGCAACCGCCCCCCAAGGAGCACCCAACTGTCCTTCCTACAAGCCGACCTTTGTAGGTCTCAATTAAGGGCCTGGAGTGACAATGGGGGAAATGCCGTTAAGATCAACGTGTTGCACACCGACTTCCTATCATCAGAAAGAGACGACAAGCGTTGCGCTTGGTACCTGTTCAGTGTTTGGGCTAAGAATCAACTGCTCAAAGAGTATGGAACCGACGCCGAAGCGCTGGCAGATGAGATGGTGGGACTGTTCAGCCGTGCGGGACCGCTCCTGAACCAGTTTGCAATTCACCCTCGCAGCTCTAGCCGCAATGTAGAAGCAGTAAAAAGCTAGAACCAGGACAGACCACCATGAGTAAGCGGCAGAACAAGCCGACTGAGCAGAATAATGAAGAATTAGAAAAGAAGAAGAGCCTCAAATACTTCCATGGCGAGGTAGGAGCAGAAGCCGTAGGAGATGCGAGCAATGCTTACGCACCTGCTTCTATGGTAGCTGCCGGCGCAGGTGACTCGACAATAGCGATGCTGAGTACCCTGAATAACTTCGTGGCAGGGTTGTTGTATATAAAAGTGCCCACTGTCATTCAGAAGATGGGCTCGCGGAAAAAGGCCATCCTACTCTTAGGCTTACTTGATGCCGTAGGCTGGCTACCACTCATCGCGATCTTGTTATTTTTTAGGCCTATTAACCCACTCTGGCTGATTCCCTGCTGGATATTCAACCTGATACCAGGGATGCTGCTTGCCCCCGCCCGCAGTAGCTGGCTAGCTGACCTAGTTCCTGCTAACATAAGGGGCAGGTACTTCGGCATGAGGGCTGCCATATCAGGCGCCGCCTATCTTGGCACCTTCTATATTTTCAGCTATGTGCTCCAAATCTTCCATGACCAAGCACTTAATGGTTTCGCCATCCTCTTCTTCGTCGCTTTTGCGGCTGGCCTCATCTGCTTCTTTATCTATAGCAGAATACATAACACCCCCGTCACTCCCGAAAAGGACGCAGACTTCGGTTTCTTCGATTTCCTGGGCGAGACAAGAAGAAGAAACCTGGGTAAATTTATATTATTTGTTGCCTTATTCCAGTTCGCTGTGTATATAGCCTCACCATTTTTCGCTCCGTACCTGCTGGGCGATTTGCATTTCAGCTACATATTCTTCGCTCTGGTATTCTCCAGCGAATTTGCGGCGAAAGTGCTTATCGTAACCTTCTGGGGTAAATATGCCGACAAGACAGGCAACCTTAAGGTCATGAGAATCGTTTCCTTCGCGATTCCCTTTGTTCCGCTCCTCTGGCTGGTGTCACACAATGTATTTTACCTCGTATCCGTCCAGTTGTTCTCCGGAGCATGCTGGGCGGGGTTTGACCTATGCAGCGGCAATTTTATCTACGAAGCTGCACCACTAGGAAAACGGCTGAAGTATATAGCCTACCACAAAGCTCTGTCCACACTATTTATGGCACTGGGAGCACTTACAGGCGCTTTTCTTCTCGGCGTTGTGAGACCTGTCCTGGGTTATAACATACTAGCTCTCTTCGTGCTCTCCGGTGTACTTCGCCTTGCTATGACGATGGTCATGTTCCCTAAACTAAAGGAAGTGCGAGGAACAATGCGCTCTTGCTTAAACGAGCCTGCTATGGTGACAGCAGTGGCACCGACTGTAATGCACAGGCAAGCTCTACTACACCAGCCAAACGAGTGGACACTTTTCAGCAGGCCGCTGGCACCGGAGGCAGTTGCCGTACTAGATCAGACCGAGCCTATTGCAGACAGTCGAGGGCTGTTTTATAGACAGCGGGAATGGCCCATGTTCAGCAAGTCCCAGGGCTTTGAAGCATCGTCCTCGGAAAGCCAGAGTGAGCCCGTAGCAACCAGCCGTGGTCTGTTCTATCAACCAAGAGGGTGGGCACGATTCGATAGGCCATTAGCTACTGAAGCAACCATGGCCAAGCCCCAGACTCGGAGCGAGAAGGTAGCGGCCAACTGGGGCCTGTTCTATAGGCCTGGTGAGTGGAGCATGTTCGGCAGACCCCAAGCTCCAGAAGCATCATATCCCCACGATCAGGCGGAGACAGAAACTGTCGCAGCCAGGCGCGGCCTCTTCCACAGAGCACAGGGATGGTTCGGAGCAGACAAGCCGGCTACTGCCGAGAAAAACATAAGGCAGTCGGGACTGCTTCAACCTGCCACGGTCTTAGCTTGACAATATGACAAATGCCAACCCGAAGATGATTGCTAAAAGATAGCATCGAGCGGAGGGAAGACAATATGAAGTGCACGAAGTTAGCAGGAGTAATCATACTGATAGCAATCGCAGCCGTTATGGCTTCTGCTTGCGGTGGTGGCAGCAGTGCCAGCACAAACCCTAAACCCACCGCTGTAGCATCATCTGATATCAGCAAGCCAAGCCCAACCGTGTTGTTAGTAAACGCCACTACCGCTGGTGTATTGGATAACTACTACGCCATACTCAATATCACTGCCAAAAATGAGGGCGCCGATGGTATCGTAATCATAGTGGGAAGCATCACTCAAGCTGGACAGACCCAGAAGAACGAAATGCCTGTCTATCTGACAGCAGGGTCAGCGCAGACTATAAAGCTGGTCTTCCCCCTCAAGTGGAAGGGCGGAGATTGGACACCGACTGTGGAAACAGAGATTCCTTGATCCGGATGTAAGGACAAAACGCTCTACTAAATATAATTGCAGCATACGCTTAACCGCCATATAGCGCGAAAGATGCAAGACAGCTATATAACGCACCCTCCCTAGTCAACCTACTCCTCATCAGGCTCAAGGACTCAACCTTAAAGGATGACTTCGCCTCAGTCTTCAGCTCAGCAACATTCTCTCCTAAACGCCGCTTCTCCCCAGGCGAAGCCTCCTCCCGAACCCTCCCCAGAGTGAGATGAGGCGAGAAAGCCCGCTTTTCCGGGGGAAACCCCAGAGGAGCAAGAACACGGTCTATATTGTTATGCAAAGTACGTAACGGCTCTATATCTCCTCCTACCCCAACCCAGACTACCCTAGGGGCGTGGGAATCAGGGAAAGCGCCAGGATTACCAAGTTCAAGGGAGAAAGGAGCAACCCCTCTGACAGCTTCAGAGAGTGCCTTCGTTAGCGCCGGTATCTCAGCCTCATCGACATTGCCCAGAAACTTGAGAGTGAGGTGGATGCCCTCGGAGCCAACCCATTTCACCGAGGCACTTTTGCCTGTTTTTAGGTTATCCTGTAGTTGAGCAAGGGTCTCCTTAATCTGACTTGGCAGCTCGATGGCAATGAATGCGCGTATAGGTTCCATGATAAAGCTCAACCTAAAGGCAGGAGTCTTCGAGCATTTCCTCCTAAGATCATGCTTTTGGCCTCCTCAGAGAAGTCGAGCGCTCGGATCGATTTAACAAGCTTGCTTTGTTTCATAAGCGGGTAGTCGCTGCCATAAAGCACCTTCTCTGCCCCTAAAATCTCCGTAACATGCCTGAATATCTCGTCCCGGTAGAGCCAGGGTGAAGCAGCCGTATCAAAGTAGACATTGGATAAGGCTTTGGCGACCTCTGGCATCAAAGCGTAAAAGGGCAATCCTCCACCCCAGTGGGCACACACCAAGGTCAAATCAGGGAAATTGGTAATGAAGCTATAGAGAAGACCGGGTGTTATATTCCCCTTGCCCGAATAGGAGTGCCCCACCGGCTCGGAGGCATGGGTAAGTATGATCAGTCGATGCTTCATCGCAGCCTGAGCTATTGGCCCCATAATATTCTTGTCGGCCAAGTCAAACCCCTGAGTATCGCATCTCAGCTCGCCGATGCCTTTAGCTCCACCCTTCACACAACGCTCAAGCTCAGCTATCGCCTTCTCACCCGCCAGAGGCTGCACAGCGCAGAAGCCCATCAGTCTGCCGGGATATCGGGCTACAGCTTCCAAAATGTAATCATTGGTTTCCCGACAAAGCTCGTGGCTCGACCAGCCGATATTGAGCACTACCGAGACATTAATACCTTCTCTATCCATACTAGCAATGAGTTCCTCGGCAGTAGCAATTTTAGCTTTGGGGTCTTTGTACAGAAGATCAAAACAGGCATCACGCCCCAGGTAGCGACCACGATTTCCCTGTAACCCCGGTGGCAAAATATGGGTATGAAAATCCACAATCATAATCAGAATTATAACAAGGTATAGAGGGAGGAACAAGGATAATATATAATTGATGGCTGGAGGTATGAATGTCCCGCCCGGCTAAGGACCTAAAAAAGAACGAGCAAATTCTAAAGCCTGGGCAAATACGAAAGCCCAGGCTATTGCTTTCGCTCGCAAAGATTCAACGTTAGCCCCCTCATTATCACGAAAATGCTTTTAACCGTTCACCCTTCGACAGGCTCAGGGCGAACGGCCCGTTCATGGTTCGACAAGCTCACCACGAACGGGGTCATCTTTTATTATCGAGATAATATTTTCATTCTTGGCGGTGAGGATGAAATCGCCATGACAGATTCCCGGGACTTATTCTTCTTCCTCTTCCTCAAACTCCTCATCACTGAAGACGCCAACTTCTCGCCCCTGATACACTGTCACGATGAAATCATCGCGGGCAACATCAGCCGACATTACCAAGTCTTCGTCAATGGTATCAATAAGGTCTTGAATAGCATCTTGGGTCATATTTTCCCCGATACACAGGGTAGCGTAGACTATCGAAGGGGTGAAATGGATATCCACTTTGCCCACTTGCTCGTCACCGGCAACTATGAGATAAGCCTCAGAGTGTGCAGTGCGGCATTCTCTTTCGAACCGATACTCTGCCATTATCAATCCTCCTCATGGACGAATCTGTCCGCTGCCCAGCACTATCCATTTATAGGTAGTGAGTTCCCTGAGTCCCATGGGACCCCGGGCATGGAACTTTTGCGTGCTTATTCCCACCTCTGCGCCCAGTCCAAACTGGCCGCCATCGGTGAAGCGAGTACTGGCATTGACATAGACGCAAGCTGCGTCTACCTCATCCAGGAACTTCATCGCTGCCGAATAATCCTCGGTCACAATGGCTTCGGAATGCCCCGAACCATGCTGTTCGATATGCTCTAATGCCTCCTCCAGAGAATCTACCACCTTTACAGCGGCGACCAGAGCTAGAAACTCTCTGCCCCAATCCTTCTCAGTAGCTGGAACCGCCTTTATTGAGGTCAACGGTTTAAGGATTTTCAGAGCTCGCTTATCGCAACGCAGCTCCACATTGGCCCTGCCCAATTCCTTGGCCACCCTCGGCAGGTAGCTCTTCGCCACGTCAGTATGAACCAGTATAGCATCCAACGCGTTACAAACAGTGGGTCTCTGCACCTTTGCGTTATAGACAATGGCTGCCGCCTTTTCCAGATTTGCACTCCTATCAACGTAAGTGTGACAGACACCGATCCCACCTGTAACTACAGGCATGGTGGCGTTTTGAGCCACATAATTAATCAAGTCAGCTCCACCGCGAGGAATCACCAGGTCGATGTAATCCCTCATTTTCAGCATTCGTCCTACCAGGGCGCGATCAGTTGATTCGATGAACTGCACTGCTCCCTCGGGAACCCCAGCACGATATGCCGCACTCTGTATTATCTTAGCCAGAGCCGAATTGGAATGCACAGCCTCCTTGCCGCCGCGGAGCATGATAGCATTCCCCGACTTGAGGCAAAGTACAGAGATATCTACAGTAACATTAGGCCGACTCTCATAGACAGCCCCGATCACACCCAGAGGAACGCGTTTCTTGCCAACCTGAAGCCCGTTGGGTAGAGTACGCATCTCGAAACTCTCCCCCACCGGGTCAGGTAATGCAGCCACAGTGCGCACATCGGCTGCTATCCCCTTAATCCGTTCTGTGTTCAGCAGCAAGCGGTCAAGCATGGCTGTGCTCATACCTGCCTTCTCACCCTCGTTATAGTCCAGGCGGTTGGCAGCCAGGATATCTTTCTCTTTGGCCACAAGCTCATCGGCGATGGCAAGCAACGCCTTGTTCTTGACCGCAGTGCTCAAATACGCAAGCTTCTTAGAGGCGGCTTTCGCCGCCTTAGCTTTAATCTCAACCTCATTCGTAGCGGATGGCATGATGTCTCTCCTTTTACAACTAAAGCGTCACCATATTATCGCGGTGCACTAACTCAGCCCCGTATTCGCGACCCAGAAGCTCAACGATTCTATCCGAACGAGCCCCTTTAATAACAGCGATATCGCTTGAGCTGTAGTTGGAGATACCGCAGGCTATTTTTTCACCGGTCTTAGTATCGAATATATTTACGACATCACCTCGTTCAAACTCACCGCTAACCTTGGCAACACCCGCAGGGAGCAGACTCTTGCTCTGACTTCTCAAAGCTATCGCTGCACCTGCATCAATGTAAATCTTCCCTTTGGAGAGCTGGCTCAGCAGCCAGCGTTTGCGACTTTCCAGCCTGGACGCAACCGGCTGGAAGAAAGTGCCAATAGCCTCACCTTTAGCCAATCTGACAATGACATCATGCTCTCGCCCGTCAGCAATTACCACTGCCACCCCCGAGGCAGTAGCCAGCTTCGCTGCCTCTATCTTCGTAGCCATGCCGCCACTGCCGCGACCACTCGAGCTTCCGCCTGCAAGGCTCTCGATAGAAGCATCTATCTTATCAACCCGTTCGATAAGCTTGGCATTAGAATCCCGATGGGGGTCAGCAGTGTAAAGGCCAGCGGTATCAGTGAGCAACATCAAAAGGTCGGCATCGACAAGATTAGCTACCATAGCAGACAGATTATCGTTGTCACCGAATACGGTTTCCTGGATTTCCTCCACTGCAACAACATCGTTCTCGTTGATTATGGGTATCACGCGAAGTTCCAGAAGCGCCGTTAAAGTGTTACGGGCATTGAGGTATCTGAGACGGTCTGAAAGGTCAGCCCTTGCAAGCAATGTCTGCGCGATAGTTATCTCATGCCAACCGAAGAGATGGTCATAAGCATCCATAAGTCGGCTCTGCCCCACTGCGGCCAGCACCTGCCTGGAGGTGATTTCCTTGTGCACTTCAGTAATCCCCAGGCGATGTCTACCGGCAGCGATCGCTCCTGAGGTAACAACGACTACAGCCAGTCCTTCCTTATGAAGTCCAGCTATTTGCCCCACCAGGGAAGCCATGGTCTCAAGGCTGAGGCGATCGCTCCCGGCAGTGAGCAGATTGGTACCTAATTTGACCACAGTGCGATGATAATTCATAGCGAATCGCTCCTATTATAGCAGCGAAGTAAAGCGGTAACAACGATGAGGCTTGCTTTACTGGAGGAGATTTAGAACTCTTTAGCAAGAGTAGTGAGAAACTCAGCGTTAGAAGCGGTCTTGGACAATCTCTCCAGCACACGCTCGGTAGCTTCAGTGGAGTTCGGTGAGTTAGTGTTCATGAGAGTAATCATTCTACGCACTACCCAGACCTGCTTCAAGGTATTCTCATCGAGAAGCAACTCTTCACGCCTGGTGCCGCTGCGCTGGATGTCTATAGCAGGGAAAATCCTGCGCTCAGCGAGCTTGCGGTCGAGATGAAGCTCCATATTGCCCGTACCTTTGAACTCCTCGTATATCACGTCGTCCATCCTGCTGCCAGTATCGATAAGGCAGGTAGCTATGACAGTCAGGCTTCCCCCCTCTTCCGTGTTCCTGGCCGCACCGAAGAACCTCTTGGGTGAATAGAGAGCAGCAGGGTCAACTCCTCCGGAAAGAGTACGCCCGCTTGATGGCATCTCCAGGTTATAGGCACGAGTCAGTCGGGTGATGCTATCGAGCAGGATGACCACATCCATGCCCACTTCGACTAACCTTTTGGCGCGATCCAGTGCCACTTCAGCCACCCTGGTATGCTCTTCAACAGGCTCGTCGAAGGTAGAAGCAATCACTTCTGCCTTAACTGACTTCTTCCAGTCAGTAACTTCCTCAGGCCGCTCCCCAATAAGGCAGATCATAAGATGTATGTCGTTGTAATTAGCAATGATGCCATTGGCGATATGCTTCAATAACATGGTCTTTCCAGCCTTGGGCGGTGATACGATAAGTCCTCGCTGCCCGCGGCCGATGGGAGCTATAAGATTGAGGAGCCTTTGCGATAGATTATTGGAAGTAGTCTCCAGGTTAATCAGCTTATTGGGAAAGATAGGCGTCTTATGCTCGAACAATGGGCGTTCTTTAATCGCCTCAGGGTCCATATTGTTGACTGTCTCGACCCGAAGCAGGCTATGATATTTTTCACCGTCTTTGGGAGCCCTCACCTGGCCGCTGACGATATCTCCGGTCCGAAGAGCGAAGCGACGAATCTGGGACTGGGATACATAGATATCGTTAGCATTGGGATGGAGATCAGCTTGGCGCAGAAACCCGTAGCCCTCATTCATAACCTCGAGGATGCCCCCTCTGAAAGAGTAACCGTGCTGCTCGGCATTTGCCTGAAGCAGCCGTAATACAATATCCTCCTTCTTCAGAGCGCTGATGCCGGTTATGCCGAGCTCCTTGGCCATGGTCATAAGTTCATCTTTGGTCTTGACTTCCAGTTCAGTGATATTCATAGTCCTACTCCATAATTAGATTGAACAGAATCTATAAAAGGTGCTTGCCTCGGTGCCATAATTGTGGATCGTGGCCCTATGCCTTAGAGATGCGTTGCCAATCCTCAGCAAAGCGGCATATTCCAATATCAGTTAGCGGGTGTTTGACCATCTGCATAAGTACACTATAAGGTATAGTTGCTATATGAGCCCCTGCTTTAGCAGCAGCCACAACATGCAGGGGGTGACGTATGCTGGCAGCGATCACCTGCGTCTTCATCCTGTCTTTATAGTGATCGAATACCTCTACGATCTCAGCAACAAGCTGCATTCCATCATGGCCGGCATCGTCAAGCCTGCCCACAAATGCGCTAACGTAGGTTGCCCCCCCAATCGCGCCTAATATCGCCTGATTGAGGGAAAAACAAAGCGTCAAGTTAGTCCGTATCCCCTCTTTGGAAAGAACCGAGATAGCTTCCAAACCGCTCGCCGACATAGGGATCTTGACTACTATATTGGGCGACCAAGAGGAAACTTCTCTTGCTTCCCGGATCATAGCCTGTGGCTCCAAGCTGAGCACTTCAGCACTAATGGGGCCATCAACGACGGAGGAGATCTCCCGGATAACCGCTTTCATATCCGCCCGTTTTTCCTTGGCCACCAGAGAAGGATTAGTGGTAACTCCACTGACCACGCCTAACTTTGCTGCCTGGCGAATCTCATCGATATTGGCGGTATCCAGGAAAATTCGCATCTAGTCCTCTTGACTATAGCACAAGTCAACGATTTTGTCTATATGATGAGTCAATTGTTCACCGTGGGTTCCAGGGGTAAAGGACGCTGATCGCCCACCTTCAAAGTTTTCTTAGCTGCCCCAATGAAATCACGGAACAGAGGATGAGGGCGGTTGGGACGAGAGGTAAATTCCGGATGGAACTGCGTACCCACCATCCAGGGGTGCCCCGCAAGCTCGACTATCTCGACCAACCTGCCATCAGGGGAAATGCCACTGGCAATAAGGCCGGCCTTGCCCAAAACCTCTCTGTACCTATTATTAAACTCAAAGCGATGACGGTGCCGCTCGTATATCAAGGACGCGCTATAGGCGGCAGCAGCGTGAGTGCCTGGCACCAACTGACAGGGATAGAGCCCCAAACGCATCGTGCCTCCCTTTTCTTTTACGTCCCGCTGATTGAGCATGAGGTCGATAACAGGTTCAGGGGTATCCTTATCGAACTCCGTGGAATTAGGCTTGGCTGACTTCAGCACATGGCGTGCGAATTCAATTACCATCATATGCAAGCCAAGACAAAGGCCAAGATATGGAATATTGTTCTCGCGGGCATATCTCGCTGCCCTAATTTTCCCCTCGATACCCCGATAGCCAAAACCTCCAGGCACAACTATCCCGTTTGCTGCGCGCAACAGCACTTCACCGCCATCCTTTTCAAGCTCCTCGGACTCAATCCAGACGATTTCAACATCCCGGTCGTGGTATAGGGCAGCGTGACGCAATGCCTCTTTCACCGATAAGTAAGCATCCCGCAGCTTCACATATTTGCCGACAAGAGCGATAGACACAGGTGGCTTCGGCTTTCTCATTCTCTCCACCATGCTCCGCCACTCGCTGAGGTCCCGTGACACTGCCGGCAGCCGCAGCTTATCAACGACGATTTCTCCCAGTCCCGCCTCATCAAGCATTAAAGGCACCTCATAAACATTGGACGCCGTGGTAAGACCCACGACAGCACGCTTCTCGACATCACAGAACAGGGCAATCTTATCTTTGAACTCCTCGGCAACCGGATAGTCGCTGCGGCACACTATGATATCGGGTTGAATTCCTATGCTGCGAAGCTCTTTAACACTATGCTGGGTTGGTTTGGTCTTGAGTTCACCTGTAGACGAGATAAAGGGAAGAAGGGTAACATGGATATAGAGAACATTATCCCGCCCCACATCGTTCCGCATCTGCCGGATAGCTTCCAGGAATGGCTGGCCCTCGATATCACCGACCGTGCCCCCCACCTCCACCATTACTACCTCGGCGCCGCTCTTCTCGGCCACCTCACGAATTCGTTTCTTAATCTCCGTGGTAACATGAGGCACTATCTGGATAGTACCGCCCAGGAAATCGCCCCGCCTCTCCTTGGCTATCACAGAGCCATATATCTGCCCTGTAGTAACGCTGGACGAAGTCGTCAGATTGGTATCAATGAATCGCTCATAGTGCCCCAGGTCAAGGTCTGTCTCTGCGCCGTCCTCGGTAACGAAGACCTCCCCATGCTGATAGGGTGACATAGTTCCGGGGTCAACGTTGAGGTAAGGGTCTAACTTCTGGGCAGATACACTAATCTGGTAGCTTTTCAGCAGCCTTCCGACAGAAGCGGCGACTATCCCTTTTCCTACGGAACTAACTACTCCACCGGTAACAAATATATACTTCGCCATAAACCGCTTCGCCTACTTTTTTATCATAAAAATTCGGTTTTGTCAAAGAGTTTATGTGAGAAAACATTTGCTTTTTGGCCGCTGATATGTTATAAATACAATCGGAAAATTTAATAGCGAAAGTAGAGGCGCCTGGGCGCGAGTTCAGGCTCAAACGGATAGCAAGTGCGGTGAGAATCCGACGCAGTCCCGCTACTGTGACTCGCTAAGGCGAGAAGTCAGAACGCCGACCTCTAGTTGAGCTACGATGCCTCCGCGGAGAGGGGTTGCTCTTTTTTGTGGCTACTTATATCCTGGGAACGTCCCCTCGTTCTGCAGAGCGAGGGGATTTTTATTTCACTTGAAGACGAGGGAGGAATGTTGAAAAAGACTTGTCTCGCGCTGCTTTTAATCATAGTAATTGCTGCTGCCACTGCATGCGCCGGCGCTCAGTCCGGGCAAGGAACGATAACAATAATAGATGATGCGGGACGGCAGGTACACCTGGATAGCGCGCCGACCAGAATCATTTCCCACGTACCGAGCATCACTGAGACCATTTTCGCTCTCGGCCTGGGGGACAAACTCGTGGCAGACGACGACTACAGTGATTATCCCGAAGCAGCCAAAACCAAACCCAAAATAGGGGGCTATTTCACTCCCAATATAGAAGAGATCGTAGCAATGAAGCCAGACCTTGTTTTGACAGATGGCGAAGTACCCGATCTCATCACCAAACTCGATAGCTTGGGAATCCCCGTCGCAGTCGTAAACCCCAAGGATATCAACAGCGTTCTAACCGACATTGAGCTACTGGGGAACATTACCGGCACCCAGAAAGAGGCCAAGGAACTGACCAGCGATATGAAAAAGCGTATCGACGCCGTTGTCAATACAGTGAGCAGCGCCCCACGCCCCAGCGTGTTCTATGTGTTCGATGCTACCGACCCTACCAAACCCTGGACAGCAGGGCCAGGCTCGTTTGTAGATTCACTCATAAACATGGCAGGCGGTCACAATGTAGCAGCAAGCGCTTCAGGCCCCTGGATACAGTTCAACATGGAGCAGTTGATTAGCTCCAACCCGGACATCATATTGGTGGATTCGAGCCACGGCACAGCAGCGATATCGCCATCTCAAATAAAGGAGCTCCCGGGTTGGCAGGATTTGACAGCAGTGAAAGGGAACCGGATTTATACCATTGACGGCGATCTGGTGAACCGCTCCGGCCCACGTATCGTAGACGGGCTGGAGGAGATGGCAAAGATTTTCCATCCAGACCTATTCAAGAACTAAGCATATCAATATAGAAGGAGCATCAAGTTGAGAGCACTGGAGCAGACACTGCGAGAGATCAAGCCCCTGGATGAGAAGGCCATGGCCGCTGCCCGATCCCGCCAGGATACTCTGACCAAACCGATGGGGAGTCTGGGGCGACTGGAGGAGCTATCTATAAAGCTGGCAGGCATCAGGGGCGAGCCCATACCCAGGATAAATCACAAGGCGATTGTGACGATGGCGGCAGACCACGGGGTAGTAGCGGAAGGGGTAAGCGCCTATCCTCAAGCGGTGACTCCCCAGATGGTGCTGAACTTCCTGCATGGCGGCGCAGGCATCAACGTCCTGGCAAAGCACGCTGGCGCCAGAATCATCGTGGTGGACATGGGGGTGGCATCCGACATGGAGCCTCATTCTGCTCTTCTCTCCAGGAAAATAGCCTATGGAACCAGCGATATGGCCCGCGGGCCTGCGATGAGCCGGGAGCAGGCAATAAAGTCCATCGAGGTCGGACTGGAAATAGTAGAAAAAGAAGTGAAGAAAGGACTGGATATAGTAGGCACCGGCGATATGGGAATCGGAAATACCACGCCGAGCAGCGCCATCACCGCCATCATAACCGGAGAGAAGGTAGCAAAGGTAACAGGCAGAGGCACCGGCATCGACGATAAGCAATTAGCCCACAAGGTAGAGGTCATCGAAAGAGCGCTGGAATTAAATAAACCGAATGCAGATGACGCCACAGATGTGCTTGCCAAAGTCGGCGGATTC
>JBBIRL010000023.1:0-15484 GCA_037441825.1 Dehalococcoidia bacterium
AAGATTTTTGTCCGCGAGGACGTGGGCTACAGGGCCGGCATCCACATGAAGGAGTACCAGGATAAGAAGCCAGTGCTGGTCATAGGAGGCACAGCCCAGGACTTTTTCGCTGAGTACATGGCTGGTGGGGTTGTAATCTTACTCGGCCTTAATCTGAAAGAGGGCGAACATCATAAAGCCAAATTCATCGGCACCGGCATGCACGGCGGTGTTATCTACCTTAGAGGTACTGTGAATGATTATCAACTGGGCAAAGAGGTGGGGGTTGCCGAACTGGAAGAGAAAGACCTTCAGGCTCTCAAACAGTATGTCGGTGAGTTTGCCTCCCATTTCGGCTTCAACGCTGAAGAGATACTGAAGCAAAAGTTCAGCAAGCTATTCCCGCGCTGGCTCAGACCTTACGGCAGGCTCTATGCCTATTAAATTAGGGGGTAAGATATGATAGGCCAAGAGACTCCAGATATAGAAAGAAAGATAGTGGCAATCCTAAAAGTGCTCAGCGATTCCCACGAGCCGCTGGGCGGCAGGGTTATCGCCCGCCGTTTGAGCGATTTCGGGATTGAGCTGGGCGAGAGGGCAGTCAGATACCACCTCAAGCTAATGGATGGTCGAGGTCTTACCCGCTCTGTCGGCACTAGGGATGGCAGATCTATTACTGAGAGAGGGATAGAGGAGCTAGGCGGCGCTCTGGTCCGTGACAGGGTGGCCTCTATAGCTGCCAGGATCGAATTGCTGGCCTATCGAACCTCCTTCAACCCGGAGAACCATACCGGTGAGGTTCCCATCAATACATCACTGTTCCCAAAGGAACAATTCAGGAAAGCCCTTGCTGCAATGAAAGACTCTTTTAAAGCCGGGCTCTGTGTCAGCGAACTGGTAGCTGTGGCCTTCGAGGGAGAGACGCTTGGCGAGATACCTGTGCCGCCCCGCAAAATAGGACTGGCCACGGTATCGAATGTAGCAATAAACGGCGTTCTGCTAAAGGCTGGCGTCCCGCTGGATTCCAGGTTCGGGGGCGTACTCCAATTTCGTAACCACAGACCCCTAAGGTTCGTCGAACTGATAGAGTGTTCAGGCTGTTCGCTGTCCCCCGCCGAGATATTCCTCGCCAGCAGAATGACCAATGTCCGGGAGGTAGCAAATACAGGAGAAGGCAAAATATTGGCTCACTTCCGCGAACTTCCGTCTCCCTGCAAACCGGTAGTAGAGACCATTATCGGAAAATTAAATGAGGCAGGCATTGGCGGCGTCGTTATGATAGGCAAGCCAAATGATACGGTATGCGAGATACCGGTAGCGTTCAATAAAATCGGCATGGTACTGCAAAGCGGACTCAACCCCGTGGCAGCCGCAGTGGAAGCAGGCGTAGAAGTAGCGAATCGTGCCATGAGCGGGGTAATCGACTACAGAAAGCTGAGAAAATTCGGGGACTTATTATAGGCCATAACAGCGGAGGCTGATAAACCTTGTTCAGAGCATCCATAATAACCGATGGGAAAGGCCAAGTAGACAGACTCAGTTCCGAGCTTGCCCGAAAGGGCTTGCTTTGCTCGATTGACACCGAGGGCAAGAAGACAGCCCAGAAGTTCTCCGGACGAGATTTGGATTTGGTGTTCATAGCCATAGATGGCAAGCTTGACAGTTCGGAGATGATAAATCTGGCACAGGGTATCAAGCAGGAGAGCCATCTGCCCGTAATCGCCCTTCTTTCTAAAGAGGCCCTTGACAGACTTGATTCCGGCTTAACTGTCGATGATTTTGTGGTTGAACCCTGGGATGCAGCCGAAATAGTGCTGAGAGCCAAACGAATATTGAAGAAGACTGAAAGCGCTGCCAAACAGGAGCTAATCGAGTGTGGAGACCTGACCATAGACCTGGCAAAGTATGAGGTTTATGTCAACAACAGGCTCATAGAGTTAACCTTCAAGGAATACGAACTGCTCAGATTTCTGGCGAGCAACAAGGGGAGAGTTTTCAGCCGCGAGGCTCTGCTCAGCGAAGTCTGGGGCTACGATTACTATGGTGGCGACAGGACGGTTGATGTCCACATAACGAGACTCAGGAGCAAGATCGAGGACTCCACTCACACCTTCATTGAGACGGTGAGGAACATAGGCTACAAGTTCAGGGAAAGCATGTAGCTTCGCCTATCTCTCCTCACCCCCTAACTTGGATTTAACCTTCGTGTAATCTGTTCGAAACAATAATTTCCTAATATGCTCTTTCAGAAAGCAAAAACGGGAGTTCACGTCGTGATGATAGCATCAACAAGAAGCGGTGCCTCGCTAGCGGTTTGCGCGGGTAAGTTCCCAGATGGAATGGAACTTACCCCCACTTTTTCTTGGATATCCGAGGCTTTGACACATATTGCAGTCGCAACCTCATAGGTGTAGAATGCTGCAAACTAAATTTTAGGGAGAGCTTGAGGTGGCTGGCTAAATGCCAGCCTTGAGTTTTTGGTGCGCAGATGAAAGACAAGTCCGGTGAAAAGTCCTCTTCCCATATTGAACGGATAAGCCCTGGCAAATATTCCAGCGACTTCATTATCAGGATCCGACGCAAAGTCAGGCTACACCGAGTGATCGGTGTAGCAGGATTGTTCGGCACCGCCTATGGTGATGTGGGATCGTCTATCTACTATGCATTAGGGGTAGTAGCCATATCTGCCCTCGGCCTGACCCCACCCGTCCTCATGGTCTCCGGTATCCTCTTCTTGTTCACTGCCTTGACCTATGCTGAAGGTGCCACGGCGCTACCTGAGGCAGGCGGTTCCGGAGCGTTCGCCCGGCGTGCTTTTAACGACCACCTAAGCTTCCTCGCCAGTTGGGTGCTCATGATGGATTACATGGTCACCATAGCAATCTCCGCCTTCTCAGCAGCCAACTATCTGGGGCATTTCTTCCCTGTTTGCGGGTCCTGGCCCACTAATAGCCTAGTCGCTATTGCAGCGGTGGCCGGACTTGTATTCATCAATATCCGGGGCCTGCGGGAGTCCTCGCGTCTGAATATAACTCTTGTCATAGTGGACATACTTACGGAGGTATCAATCGGTGTGCTCGGGATATTGTTCCTTATCAGCTTCCCGCAACTCATCCACAACATCCACTGGGGCGTGGCACCAACCACAAGCCAGCTTCTATTCGGTATATCGATATCGATGGTAGCCTACACTGGCATCGAGACAGTCGCCAATCTGGGCGGCGAAACACGCAATGCAGGCAAGAATATACCCCGGGCAGTGCTTCTGGTGTTCGCTGTGGTGATAGCCCTTTACGCTCTTCTTTCGATGACAGCGCTAAGCGCCTACCCGGTACACCAGGATGCAAACGGGAATTGGGTAACAGGACTGGCAAACTATTTGGAAGACCCGATAATGGGTATTGCCTACTCTATGCCCCACTCTGTCCAACACATTTTGAGTTTCTGGGTGGCGCTTCTGGCGGTGACAATCCTAATCGTTGCTACAAACGCTGGAATAATAGGAGCTTCGCGATTGGCCTATTTTATGGGGAAGCGGGACCAGTTGCCACCTGCAATAAGTCGCCTCAGTTCTAAGCGACAGATACCAAGCAATGCTATTGTGATATTCGCAGCCCTAGCCTGTATCCTGATAACTACGGGAAGAGTCACCATCATGGTTGACATCTACGCTTTTGGGGCGATGCTGGCTTATACCTTAGCCCATGCCTCCATTATCGCCTTACGAATAAAGGAGCCTAACCTGCTGCGTCCCTTCAAAATACCGCTCAATATCCGCATACGCCAACGCGATATCCCCATCCCTGCTGTCATCGGCGGACTGGCAACAATCACCACATGGTTCATAGTGATGTACACTCACCACATAGGACGCATCGTTGGCTTTGCATGGATAGGTATTGGGCTGATCATATATCTTTTATATCGCCGGTCTAAACGCAAATCCACAATCGATTCAGGTGGGGCAGGGGGTGGTTCAGGCTCTGCGGTTGGAGCGAAGTTGCCCTAAGTCGACGCCAGATAAAGATGGCGACTAGAATCAGGCAAACTATCAGGATGGTAATGTCTAAGGAACGCATTACCTCGTGGATTCGCCCCCAGTCTTGACCTACGTGTAACCTCATAGGCCAAGCCGATAGACCAGGAGAATGCGCCGAGTTGGGCAAGACCGATAATTACACCCATACTTGCCTCGAGAAAGTGAGAAACATAGGCTACAAGTTCAAAGAAACCGCATAGCGCACTATCCTCTTTCAATCCCCGTAACATGAATTTAACCCCAGTGTAATCTATCAGAAACAATAGCCCTCTATTATATTTCCTAGAAGCAACCTTATGCCCTGGAAAGGAGTTCCTGGGAAATGATAAACACTGGTGATACAGCCTGGCTTTTAACCTCATCGGCCCTGGTGATGCTGATGACACCGGGCTTGGCTCTGTTCTATGGCGGGATGGTGAGGCGCAAAAATGTGTTGTCCACCATAATGATGAGCTTCGCTCTCCTCGGATTGATCGGTGTCCTGTGGGTACTTTATGGCTACAGCTTAGGCTTCGGGCCCAACCTGGGCGGTATCATCGGCAATCTGGACTGGATTGGCCTCAGAGGCGTGGGGCAGAGTCCCTCTGCCGTATATGCTACAACAGTGCCCCAGCTCGCCTTCATGATATTCCAGGCTATGTTTGCTATTATCACTGTCGCCCTTTGGACCGGAGGCGTGGTAGAGAGGACAAAGTTCAGCGCCTTCCTGGTTCTAGCGATACTATGGTTTACCGTAGTCTACTGTCCTGTGGCTCACTGGGTATGGGGACAAGGCGGCTGGCTGGCCAAGCTGGGAGTCCTTGACTTCGCCGGTGGCACCGTAGTGCATATCAATGCCGGTATGTCAGCATTGGCTCTGGCGCTGCTGCTACGCCCCCGCAAAGGATTCAAGGAAAAGGAGCCCATGGAGCCCAACAACATCCCCATGGTGATGCTGGGCGCCGGCCTGCTCTGGTTTGGCTGGTTCGGCTTCAATGGCGGGAGCGCCCTCACCTCGGGCGGGCTGGCATCCAGTGCCTTTGTAGCTACCAACATCGCTGCTGCGACTGCTGCCTTTACCTGGATGATGCTGGCCTGGATACATCGCCGCCCCTCTGCGCTCGGTGTTGCCACCGGGGCTGTAGCAGGGCTGGTAGCAATCACTCCCGCCGCCGGCTTCGTGAGCCCGATCGCTGCCATACCTATAGGAGTCGGAGTCTCAGTGATTTGCTACTACTGCATGATTCTAAGAGCGAAGGGAGGCATAGACGAGTCACTGGACGTCTGGGCAGTGCACGGCATGGGGGGCGTCTGGGGCGCTCTGGCGACCGGCATCTTCGCCAATATCGCGGTTAACTCGGCAGGAGCCAACGGCTTAATCCACGGCAACCCCATGCAGCTCGCCAAGCAGCTCGCCGGTGTCGCCGCTGTAGCTGTCTTTGCCTTCTCAGCCACCTGGGTGCTGGGCAAGATAGTAGACCGCACCATCGGGCTACGGGTCAAAGAGGAAGAAGAGGTAGTAGGACTGGACATATCGCAGCATGGAGAAAGAGCATATGGAGGAACACTGCCATGATATAGTTCACCTGGTTGGCATAATTTTCCTTTGTTTCTGGCAAAATCGAGTTGTTTTGTAACATGTTTGAAACAATTCTTGGGTAATATTGTCCCTAAGAAAGCGAAATTAAACGAAGAAAGGGAATTACCTGAGATGGTGAATAACGGAGATACTGCATGGCTCTTGGTCTCTGCTGCCCTGGTAATGCTGATGACACCGGGCCTGGCTCTGTTCTATGGCGGGATGGTGAGACGGAAGAATGTGCTGTCCACCATCATGATGAGCTTTGTCCTACTGGGATTGATCGGTACGCTCTGGCTGCTTTACGGATACAGCCTGGGCTTCGGTCCCAACCTCGGGGGCATCATCGGCAATCTGGACTGGATTGGACTCAGAGGCGTGGGGCAGAGTCCCTCTAACGTATATGCTACAACAGTGCCCCAACTCGCCTTCATGATATTTCAGGCCATGTTTGCTGTTATTACCGTGGCTCTCTGGACGGGAGGCGTGGTGGAGAGGACAAAGTTCAGCGCCTTCCTGGTTCTGGCAGTCCTGTGGTTCACTGTGGTATACTGTCCCGTGGCGCACTGGGTGTGGGGACACGGAGGCTGGCTGGCTAAGCTGGGTTGTCTTGACTTTGCCGGCGGCATCGTAGTACATATAAGCGCAGGCATGTCGGCGTTGGCTTTGGCACTATTACTTCGGCCGAGAAAGGGATTTAAAGAAAAGGAACCGATGGAGCCACATAATATACCCATGGTAATAATGGGTACCGGCTTGCTCTGGTTCGGCTGGTTCGGCTTCAACGCTGGAAGCGCACTCACCTCCGGTGGATTGGCCTCCAGCGCCTTTGTAGCTACCAATGCTTCAGCAGCAGCAGCAGCTTTGACCTGGATGGTTCTGGGATGGATTCATCGCCGCCCCTCTGTGCTCGGCATAGCTACAGGCGCTGTAGCAGGGCTGGCGGCAGTCACTCCTGCCGCAGGCTTCATACCACCGCTCGCAGGGATACCTATAGGCATAATAGCAGCCCTGATCTGCTACTACTGCATGGTTCTCAGAGCAAAGGGAGGTATCGATGAGTCTCTGGACGTATGGGCAGTACACGGCATGGGAGGCATCTGGGGCACTCTTGCAGTCGGTATATTTGCCAGCGTTGCAGTCAACTCGGCAGGTGCTAACGGCTTGATTCATGGCAGCGGTATATTGCTCGCTAAGCAACTCGCTGGCGTCGCTTCTGTAGCGACCTTTGCCTTCGTGGCTACCTGGGTGCTGGGCAAGATAGTAGACCGCACCATTGGATTAAGGGTTAAGGAAGATGAGGAAGTAGTAGGTCTGGACATTTCACAGCATGGAGAGAGAGCGTACGGAGGCGTATCACCATGAAAAAGATAGAGGCAATCATCAGGCCCGAGAAACTGGAACCTGTTAGAATCGCCCTGACTGAAATCGGCGTATTTGGTATGACAGTGAGTGAAGTCAGTGGACGCGGCCGTCAGATGGGCATCGCTTTGCAGTGGCGGGTAGGAGAGTACAGGGTAGAGTTTCTGCCCAAGGTAAAAATCGAGGCCGTGGTGCTCGATGAAGATGTGGGGAAAGCACTAAACGCAATCGTCAGAAAAGCCAAGACAGGCGAAAGGGGTGATGGCAAAATATTCATTTTGCCAGTCGACAACGCAATACGAATCAGGACCGGAGATGAGGGCGAAAGCGCCATCTAAATAATCATAAGGAGATAAGAAGGAGGTTTTAAATGGCGACCAAGAGCAGGAAGGAAAGCAAGGAGTATGTTCTCAAGATGGCAAAGGAGCACGATGTAAAGTTCATCAGGATGTGGTTCACAGACATCCTGGGTATACTCAAAAGCTTTGCCATAACCGTGGAGGAACTGGATGGTGCGCTGGAGGAGGGGATGGGCTTCGACGGTTCTTCCATCGAGGGATTTGCCCGTATTGACGAGAGTGATATGATGGCTTTGCCCGACCCGGACACTTTCCAGTTGCTGCCGTGGCGGCCCAAGGAACACCATGCCGTGGCCAGGATGTTCTGCGACATAAAGATGCCGGGCGGCGAGTCATTCGAGGGAGACCCCAGGTATATCCTGAAAAGGAACTTGAAGCGGGCAGCGGACTTGGGGTACACTTACTACGTAGGGCCGGAGCTGGAGTACTTCTACTTCAAAGACTCTAATGGAACCGAACCTCTGGACCAGGGGGGCTACTTCGATATGATTCCACTGGACGTAGCCACCGATTTGAGGAGGGATACAGTCCTTACCCTTGAGGAAATGGGAATCGGCATCGAATATTCGCACCACGAGGTTGCTGCCAGCCAGCACGAGATAGACATGCGATACACAGACGCCCTGACCATGGCCGATAGCGTGATGACCTATCGCCTGGTGGTCAAGCAGATTGCCATAAAGAATGGGGTTTACGCCACCTTCATGCCCAAGCCCGTGTTCGGCATCAACGGGAGCGGTATGCATGTGCACCAGTCTCTATTCAAAGACGGCAGGAACGCCTTCTTCGATGCTAAAGACTCATACCATCTCTCCAAGATAGCCAAGAGCTATGTGGCCGGGCTGCTGAAACATGCCCCTGAGATCACGGCGGTCACCAGCCAGTGGGTCAATTCCTACAAGCGTCTGGTCCCCGGTTATGAGGCACCGGTTTATCTTTCCTGGGCACGGCGCAACCGCTCAGACCTCATCAGGGTTCCGGAATACAAGCCAGGCAAGGAAAACGCTACCAGGATAGAGTACAGGTCTCCCGACCCCGCCTGCAACCCATACCTCACCTTTGCCGTAATGCTGGCTGCCGGACTGGATGGAATCGAGAAGGGTCTCGAACCACCGCCTCCCGTGGAAGAAAACGTCTATGAGATGACTGAGGAGGAGAGGAAGAATAAAGGAATAAGCACCTTGCCCGCCAGCCTTTGGCACGCTGTCCAACTGACCGAGAAAAGCGAGCTGGTGCGTAAGGCGCTCGGCGACCACGTCTTTAATGCTTTCATTAAGAACAAGAAGATAGAGTGGGATCAATATAGGACCCAGGTAACTGATTATGAGTTAAAGAAATACCTGCCGATTTTGTAAGCTGAGTGCGGCTTACATTATCCGGAGGAGCTAATATGCGCCGACTGCGTATCGGCATGGCTCAGGTCAACACTACCGTCGGCGACTTCAAGGGCAACACCGAGAAGATTCTGGAGGCTATTGCCAAAAGCAGGTCTCTCGGTGTTGACCTTCTCACATTCCCCGAGCTTGCCATCTGCGGCTACCCGCCCGAGGACCTGCTGCTCAAGCCCAAGTTCATCGAGGAGAATCTGCGTTCTCTAGGTAAGGTGGTCGATGGCTGCTCCGGGCTTACAGCAGTGGTTGGCTTTGTCGATGCCAGGGCCGACATCTTTAACGCGGCCGCTTTGATACATGAAGGAAAGCTGGTCGGGGTCTATCACAAGATATACCTGCCTAACTACGGCGTCTTCGATGAAAACCGCTATTTTCAGGCCGGCAGGGAGTGTCCGGTATATGTTATTGCAGGCATCGGTGTAGGGATAAACATCTGCGAAGATATCTGGTACGAGGCCGGGCCTGCTACCGCTCAAGCTTATTCCGGAGCCGAGGTCATAGTGAACATAAGCGCATCGCCCTATCACTTCGGCAAGCGAAGCTCCAGGGAAAAGATGCTGGGAACCCGCGCCTCGGACAATGTAGCCATCGTTGCTTACAATAACCTGGTGGGTGGGCAAGATGAGCTGGTATTCGATGGCGACAGCGTAATTATGGATGAAAAGGGACAGCTCATAGCGCGGGGCAAACAGTTCGAAGAAGACTTGATAGTTGCCGACCTCGATGTCGAGGCTGTCTTCAGGACGCGCCTTCACGACCCCCGCTGGAGGAAGGCAACGCTGCTGCCGGAAAACCAGCAATGGAATACACCGAGAATAGTAGTATCCGAAGCGCCCAACAGCGCAGCAAAACCACCGCTGCCGCAGAGGAAAATCGAGGTGCGCGGGCTTCCCGGTGAGATTTACGATGCGCTGGTGCTGGGCACGCGCGACTACATCCTCAAGAACGGCATCAAGAAAGTAGCAATAGGTCTTTCTGGAGGCATAGACTCCAGCATTGTGGCAACTATTGCAGTTGACGCTTTAGGCCCTTCAAACGTAATAGGAGTAGCGATGCCTTCGAGGTACTCCTCTCCGGGCAGTATATCGGATGCTGAATTGCTATCTCGGAATCTAGGCATAAAGCTCCTTACTATCCCTATTGAAAAGGTCTTTAAAGCTTACCTGGAAGTGCTGGCAGAGCCGTTCAAAGGAGTTAAACCGGACGTCACCGAGGAGAACATCCAGGCCCGTATCAGAGGCAATCTGCTCATGGCTTTATCTAACAAGTTCGGGTGGCTTGTCCTCACTACAGGCAACAAGAGCGAGATGGCTACCGGCTATACCACGCTGTACGGTGATATGGCAGGCGGCTTCGCAGTGATAAAGGATGTGCCCAAGACCCTGGTCTACCAGATCGCTAAATACAGAAACTCACTGGCGGGAAAGGAAGTCATCCCTTCCACCGTATTCGAAAAGCCGCCCTCTGCGGAACTGAGGCCAGACCAGAAAGATATCGACTCCCTCCCTCCGTACGAACTGCTGGACCCTGTCTTAACAGCCTATGTCGAGGAAGATAAGAGCGTTGAGCAAATCATCGCTATGGGCATAGATGAAGAAGTGGTCAAACGGGCTGCCCGATTGGTAGACTCAAGTGAATACAAACGCCGCCAGGCGCCGCCAGGCGTCAAGATAACATCCAGGGCTTTCGGCCGGGACAGGAGGCTGCCCATCACCAACCGATTCAAAGGATGTTAGAAACAGGCTTTCAGTTGTGAGTTCTCTGTTGCAGTTGATTAATTACTTGCGAAACCATAGACCAATCACCAAATAGGAGGTTTGCTTATCCATTCCCTCAAGGTCAACTTGTCTCAATCCGATTTGCTCATATGGGTACGTTTCAGTTATTGTTTGAGATAAATCGTTGAGCCTACTCCATAGCAGACCACCTAAGCTTTCCGAGGATTTGCTAAAACCCAATGCTATGAGCCCATTTAACTGATTTTGCGGATCAGTTTCACAATTAAGTTTCTCAACTTCCTCGACTGCTTGGGCAAAATAATATTGCTTGCCTTCGTCACCCCATGCAATTTGCTTTAATTCAATGTAAATGTGTTTCTCACTAGCCGGCAACCAGATTCCAAAGTCTGGACGCCTCTGGGGATCTCCCTCAAAATAAGCCTCGACTTGAACAGTGAATCCTAATAATCGGAGGTAAAAAGCCATCACCGAAGCTACCCCTTGCTCCCGTTCATTCAGTATTGAGAAATCCTTATCAGTTACCAGATTCGTAAGTTTGCGTTGCCGCACCTCTTGTCTAAATCCATCACAAAGTGCATCAAGCAAAATCTTTAGCTCGCTTTTCATGAGTTTTTTAGACATGTTTATTCTCCCCTCATTTCGCTTAGTGAGGAGCATTATACAACATATCACTTATGGTCATGTCAACCCGACCTCTTCCTATGTTCTCCTCTGTTGCATCTTTTAACACACTGTGCAAGAGTGCTATAATGAGAGTTGTCGATTATGGAACGTTAAAAGAGGTCGGTATGCTTCAAAGCGCCAGCTCCGACGCCGAAAAGAAGATTATAGCCATCCTCAGGGTCCTGAGCGAATCATCGGAACCGCTCGGTTCCATCACCATCGCCCGCGAACTCGAGCGCTACGGAATTTTCCTGAGCGAGAGGGCAGTCAGATACCACCTGAGATTCACAGATGAGAGAGGCTATACTGAGGGGATGGGGCGAGACGGCAGGATGGTTACCGCAAAAGGGCTCGAGGAACTGCGTATGGCCCTGGCACCGGACCAAATCGGTTTCATACAGGAGAAGCTGGAGTTGCTGGCTTTTCGCACTACATTCGACCCCGTCAAACGAACCGGGCTGGTTGCTATAAACACCTCCCTTTTTGACAAAGAACAGTTCAAGAAAGCCATCATACCCATGGGAGAGGCATTTGAGGCAGGGCTATGCGTGAGCTCACTCGTAGCAGTGGCATCCGATGGCGAGAAGCTGGGAGATGTGGTTATCCCCAAGGGGAAAGTGGGCTTCGCTACAATATGCAGCGCTACTATAAACGGAGTAACACTCAAAGCAGGTGTCCCTATAGAATCCAGATTTGGTGGCGTGCTCGAGGTCAGTGATTCGAAGCCGAGGCGTTTCACAGCAATAATCAACTACGGTGGCACGTCACTTGACCCCTCAGAACAATATATCCGCGCTAAAATGACAAGCGTAAGAGAAACCGCAAAAACCGGCAATGGCAGGATACTGGCCAATTTCAGGGAGATACCGGCACCATCGAGGTCTATTGTAGAGAAATGCATTGCCGCCCTTAAAGACGCCGGCATCGGCGGCGTCTATGTCCTGGGCAGCACCAGCGAGCCTGTTTGCCAGATAGCAGTAGGCCCTAACCGGGTTGGCATGGTGCTGCTCGGCGGGCTGAACCCTGTAGCTGCTGCCGCAGAGGCAGGTATCGAGGTTGATAATATATCTGAAAGCGGCATGATAGATTTTAAGGAACTGCGCAGCTTCCAGCAATTGTAGGTTGAGCATCCAGCAGCTACCGCATCAGCTATGTCCCGCTGGCTCGTGTTTGTGCTCTACTCCTCCCTGACCAGGAGGTTCTTTCAATACCTCTCAGCATCCGGGCTCACCGTAATGGCCGCAGCAACTCTGCCTTTTACGTATCTTAATAAAGTTGTTGCGGAACACGAGATACAGCTTTCTACGCAGGGGCATTGGGGCTGACATATTTGTGAAGACAGCTCTCATACTCGGCATTATCCTTCACCCCCTTCCTATTTGTCTGGCAAGGATAAAGCATCGCTCCCTCCGATGTCAATAGTGGTGCGGGACATCCTCTTGAACTAATTTTCCAGGTGTCCTCTATTGCATTTGACGTTAGGTATTCCATTCTGTTACACTGTTCCCCAACAAGTCAGAACTTGAACTATTGGAGCAACAATGCTGGACTTCATACACCACGTTTCCCAGGTTTTGGGCTGGCCTGGCGTAGTGCTCTTGATGGCGATTGAGAGCGCTTGCATACCCCTGCCCAGCGAAATCATCATGCCTCTTGCTGGCTGGATGCTGATAGCAGACAAAGGGCTAGGACCTGAATACCTCGTCCTGGCCGGATTCTGCGGCGCCGTAGGCAATGTCATCGGCTCTTTGGTCGCCTACGAGGTCGGAGCTTGGGGCGGCCGCCCCTTCCTTTACCGCTGGGGGAAATACATCCTCATCACGCCTCACGATATCGAGCGGGCCGATCGCTGGTTCGACAAATATGGTGACCGAATAACATTCCTCTCAAGGCTGCTCCCGGTGGTGCGCACATTCATCAGCCTTCCGGCGGGGATAGCCAGGATGAATAGAGTAAAGTTCATGTTTTACTGTTTCCTCGGCGCCTTCCCCTGGTCCATCGGTCTGGCCTACGGTGGTTACCTCTTAGGGCAACACTGGGACAAGATACGCGAAGCGATACGTCCCTTCGATTACCCCATCGTCGCGGTATTTTTGCTATTGGTCGCCTTCTTTGTCTGGCGGCGGCTCAGGGCACTCCGCTCCACCCCTAAAGTTTAGGCATCGTGGCTGTCCTGGAAATGCGCAAGCCTTAACAGCCATGCTGCAAGTGTGAACAAAAAGTTAGGGGCGTTCAATTGAACGCCCCTAACTGATTAAATCCCCCGTTTAGTGACTAGCCTTTGAGCAGCTCTTTGACCTTGTTCGTAAAGGGAGGCAGCACCTTCTTGTAATCGCCAACCACACCGTAGCGGGCTACCTTGAAGATATTGGCCTCGGCGTCCTTGTTTATGGCTACGATGTTCTTCGCCCCGGAACACCCGGAGAGGTGCTGGCTTGCCCCTGATACAGCTACGGCGATATACAGGGTAGGAGAGACAATCTTGCCTGTGAGCCCTATTTGGAGAGTGGCCGGCACCCATCCGTTGTCGCAGGGGGGTCGGCTTGCACCCAAAGCTCCACCCAGAAGCTTTGCCAGCTCTTTAAGCGGTGTGAAGTTATCAGGCCCACCCATTCCCCTGCCACCGCAGATAATCACATTGGCGTCCTCGAGCTTCACGCCCTCTACTTTTTCCTTTACTCTCTCCACAAACTTGGCTCTTATCTTTGAAGCGTCAAGTTTGGGATCGAAGCTAATAATATCGCCTTTGCGGGAATCGTTGCGCGCCAGGGGCTCCATAGTCTTCGGCCTGACGGTCGCCATCTGGGGTCGAGTCTTCTCGCAGACTATCTCGGCTAAAGCGCTCCCGCCATATACCGGCTTCGTCTGCACCATAAGCTTAGTCTGCGGATCAATCTTCAGGTCAAGGCAGTCCAGTGTGACACCGGTGCCCAATCTGAATGCCAGCCTCGGTGCCAAATCGCGCCCCATAGGAGTCTGCCCCATGAGCAAGATATTGGGCTTGACCTCATGGCAAAGCTTCTCTATCGCACCCACGTATGAATCAGTGACATAATCCTTGAGCAGAGGGCTTTCGATAACATATACTTTGTCCGCCCCGAAGGCGATGACATCCTTAGCTGCATTACCGACCTTGTCCGCGAGGAGCACCCCCGACAACTGCTCACCAAGGCTATCGGCAAGCCTTCTTCCAACTCCAAGAAGTTCGTAGGTTACTGCAACTGGAGCGCAGTCCACGCACTCACCGACTATCATCACGCCTTTATTATCAGCCATCCGATTTACCTCCTTATCATCATGAGGAACAGCTTATATAAGTTTGACTTCCCTTAGCTTGAGGGCTAGCTTGTTGGCCGCCTCCTCCTCATTTTCGCCGGCAATAATCTCGCACTTTGACTCACGAACCGGGATGAACAGCTTCAGCATACTGGTATGTCGTCCAGCGCTACCGACCTTAGAAGCTTCGGCATTGATTTCCGTAGCGTTCCATACAGGGACCTTCTTCTTGGCAGCAGCCATGATACCCTTCAGAGGAGCGTATCTGGGCTCACCAAGCTCGTTGCTGACCGTGATCAGAGCAGGCATCGACACCTCGACTACCTCATAGCCATCGGGGAATGCCCGATCCACCCTGGCCTTACCATCCTGGGCTTCGATCTTCTTGGCTAAGGTAACGCTGGGTATCCCCAGAAGCTCAGCGACACCGGAGCCTACCTGCCCCATATCAAAATCACCGGCTTGCCTGCCACAGAAGACAAAGTCGAATTGTCCTATCTTCTTTATCGCCTGAGCCAGGACATAAGCTGTGGAGAAGCTGTCTGAGCCCTCAAACGCAGGGTCATTGAGCAAAACAGCCTCATCGGCTCCCATAGCCAGGCTGTGCTTCAATATCTTCTCCGCTGTGGGGGCTCCCATGCTGATGACCGTTACCTTGCCGCCCTTGGCATCCTTCAAACGGAGAGCAGCTTCCACAGCCTGCTCATCGAAGGGACTTATCACCGGGGGTTTATCTTTAGCGGGAATCGCTCGCTTTGCTACAGGGTCGATAGCGAAAGCCGAAGCGGGGGTTTCAGGGTCAGGAATTTCCTTGACACAAACAATTGAATGCACCTTCTTCCCTCCTTCTAAGCATGAAAATGGCTTTTGCTCCAGAGACTAGAGCAAAGCCGCATTAATCCGTCTAACATAATAAACTAGAGCCAATCGAGTGTCAAGGAAAATCAGTTGGGGGCATTCAACCAAACGCCTCTACATTTTGAAGACACCGGCTACCTCAGACGATATCCACCTCCACAGATTGGCATAGCATTATCGTTGTGTTAAGATAAGAAAACTATGAACTGGCTGGATGGACTTATCATCGTCTTTCTGGGCATCTGCGCTTTCATCGCTTC